>CAVECM010000077.1:0-10646 GCA_963614095.1 Bacteroidaceae bacterium | reverse complement strand
TGTGCGCACGTCGCTGTTAGAAAACGGCAGTCAGTCACTGCATTCCACTCAATCGGTGCGCATGGTGATGCGAGAAAACGGCGGATAGCCACCGCCGCCCGCCTGATTTGTGCCCCTGCGATGTGAAGGGGCAGCGGCTGACTGCCCCGCTCCGGTGCATGGCTGCTGTTCAGCAGTGGTAATGAAGGTATCGCGCGGATTTGCAATTATAAGGCTGTTGCGGCAGTACAAATCATGATAAAATAGAAAAAGCTGAAGCCGGTCTGTTTCCGGAGGTTTAAGCTCTGATTAAGCACGAAAGCGTAATCGGCGACTGAGACTATGGATAGAAACAGCAGAACAGAAATATCGGATCAGAACCAATAAAACAGCGGACAGACAGCAATAAACAGCGAATAAACAGAAAGGACACTGCCAATCATATGTTCAACGTGATTCCGGGGAATTTTTTCACCCCGCTTTCCTCACCAAACCGAATAGTATACTGGGACTGCATATGCAGGCTGTACTCCATCACAGAGGGGCAGCTTGCTTTTGGTGTGGAAAGAGACGTCCTGGCAGATGAACTGCAGTATTATTTTGAACAGGATATGGCGGCTGACATTGTAGACGAGGATTTCGCAGCATCTGACAGCCGCGGCAAGGCAAACGGGATAATAAGGCGGCTTGAATTTTACGGCTGGAT
Source organism: Bacteroidaceae bacterium (assembly GCA_963614095.1). GTDB lineage: Bacteria > Bacillota > Clostridia > Peptostreptococcales > Anaerovoracaceae > Lentihominibacter. Next base: position 9,961 of record CAVECM010000077.1, on the reverse strand, counting down.
AGAGATTGATACGGACAAGAGCTATATTCAGCGTGTGAATTTCAGAGATTATGCAGTAAAGATAATACGCACGCTGCAGGATATACAAAGCGGCAGCCGGGTTGAGTATCAGGGATATATTTATGCCATATACAGTCTCGTAAGAGTGCAGACCGACAATCCGGGCGTTGTTCTTCTGCAGATAAGAGAAAACACGGATATGCTGATTACAGGACTTAAAAACCTCAGCACCGGTATCAAGGGATATATAGACGAGCTCACAAAATACAGCACCGTTGCAGAGATCATGGACACACTTTTCAACGATTATATCGTAAATGTTGTGGATAAGGCATATCACAGACTGCTGACGTCGGACAACGTGTCGAAGTTCCGTCCGGAGATAATCGAGCGGCTTGAAAGCAAGAGCCGCAGCCGCAGATATGTGGAAAGCGCAGCCGCAGAGCTCGCAGAAATCAGGGAAATACCGCCGGAGGATGCAGAGGAACTGGTATACAGATATCTTCATGAGATAATCGAGGCCTTCCGCAATATGGACGACATACTGGATGAAATAAACCGCAAGAACACACAGTATCAGAAATCTGCAGTAAATCGTGCGAAGTTTCAGCTGACGGGCAATGAAGACGTGCGCGGTCAGCTTAAGGAGCTTCTGTCCGGAATAGGCGAAGAAATAGCGAATGAGAATCTGGACATGGGAGGCATTTACAGGCTGGAATTTCTTGACGGACTCGTGCGCCTTTACAGCAGCAGCTTTATGGATGAAAACTCATTTTATTCACCTATTGAGGGGAAAAAGGCGTTTGTTCCTCAGAAGCTGCAGAGCAGCACGGTTACTGAAGCGGAAAGACAGCGTAAATTCAAGGCTATGGCGGCGAAGCTTGAGAGGATACTCAGCTCCGAGAAGATCGAAGAATACGTTTTCCTTCATATGGGAAGCGCAGATTATATATATGCGTCAGACCTGCCGCTGGAAACGGACGAGGAATTCATAAAGCTCATCTATGTCAGATTGTACGGACAGAGAAAAAATATGAAATACACTATTGAGACCGGAGTGCAGGCGGAATCCGGAGCGAGAAGCAGCAGAGCCCAAACGGGAGGCAGCGCACAGAATGAACCGGGCGGTGCTGCGGGCGAGGTGTGCACCGGCGGATACAGATTCAGGAATTTCACCATAAGGAGGAAAAAATGATCGATTTCCTTGAAAACATGACGCAGAAGGACAAGGCTGAGTTCAGACGAATATGCAGCCGTCTTATCGGTACGTGCTTTGTCTGCAAATCAGATGATGCATCGAGAAAGGATTACTTCTTTATAATGAAATACAGGGATGTTTTCAGAGATTATCTGGACATTCTGGGGCTGAGACTGGAGGTTAACGAGGAGTACGGAGTTGTCCAGCTGACAAGCCCGCAGGGATACAATCATCTCAATCTCAAGCTTTACGAATCCATAATTCTCCTGATACTCAGGATACTGTTCGATGAGAAAAAACGCGAGATTTCCATGAGCGATGAAGTTATCATATCCGTCGGAGACATTCATGACAGATACCTGAGCCTGAACATCAGAGACAAAATGATAGACAAAACCACGCTGAGGAATGCACTGCAGCTTTTCAGGCGGTTTCACATAATCGAGCTGCTGGACAGGGACGTTACGGACGAGGAGACCCGGCTGCTGATATATGACTCGATACTGATGGCGGTCAGAGTCGAGGATATAAAGGACGCATACAGGAAACTGGAGATTTACAGAAAGGGAAGGGGCCGCACAGATGAAGAAACTGGTGAGAATCAAGCTGATTAACTGGCACAGATTCACGAACTGTACAATTGAAATAGGCGATAACGTGCTTCTTTCCGGAGAAAACGGTGCAGGAAAGTCCACGCTTCTTGACGCAATTCAGTTTGTCATAACGAGCTCGGCAGCATCCTTCAACAAAGCAGCGCATGAAAACGGCAAACGTAAGCTAACCGGATACATCAGATGCAAGACAGGGCGTGAGAACCGGCCATACGAACGTACCGGAGCCGTGAGCGCGCATATTGCGCTGGAGTTTTACGAGGAATCGAAAAAGCGCCATTTCATAATAGGCGCCGTGGTGGATTCGGCCTCGGAAGGACAGGAAACCACAGTCAGATATCTGATAGACGATGCATCGATAGACGACAGCATGTTTATACGCGGCGATGAAATCCTGTCGATATCGGGTTTCAGGGCAGCAAACGGCAATATCAGGCAGTGGTGCAAAACGCAGGCTGAAGCCAAGAAAATGATAAAATCAAGACTCGGCAGGATAGAGGATAAGTTTTTCACCCTTATTCCGAAGGCTCTTGCATTCAAGCCGATAGATGACATAAAGGACTTCGTTTATTCATACGTTCTCGACGAAAAAGAAGTGAATATAGAGGTGCTCCGTGAAAATGTAAGAACATACCAGGATCTGGAGCGAACGCTGAAATCAGTTCGGACGAGAATCGGACGGCTGGAGCTGATAGACGGCGCGCACAGTGAAGTTGTCGACTGTATGAAGAAGGACGAGCTTTATGAGTTCTTCGTTGCAAAGGCGGATCTTGACATTACCGAGGGGTCGATAGCAGCGGCCGGCAGAGAGCTGACGCATGTAAAATACAGAAGAAATGCAGAGAGCGAACGTCTGGACGGGATTTCCGCGGAACGTGAGCAGAAGCAGGAAATGGAAACTTCTCTGCGTGTGGAACTCCGCGAAAACAAGGATTTCATCGCACTGGAGCAGCAGAAAAGGCAGCTTCGGGATTTAGAGGCAGAAGAAACGATATTGTCTGAAGAAAGAAGCGCTTTTGTAAAAAACACGACGGATTTCGTGCGCGGCATCAGAAAAATTCAGAATAACAGGATAAATGATGATTTCGGCACGCTTATTCAGGAGTGCATAAACACATTCGAAAATCCGCAGAAGATTGAAAACACTGCTGATGCAAAGATGCTGCTCGAGAGTATGATAAAGCAGAAGCAGCAGTGCTCTGCAGAATTGCAGAGGGAGAAGGCGGAGCTTGACATAAAGCTGAGCCGTGAAGCCGCCAGGGAAAAAGAAATCACAGAGACGCTCAGACAGCTGAAGCGGAACATGCGTACATATCCGCAGGCTGTGGAGCGGCTCAGGCAGGAAATAGAAAAAGAATTCTCGAGGCTCGGCAGGGATACCTCGCCGCATATTCTCTGCGAGGTAATCGACATCGCAGACGAAAGCTGGAGAAATGCGGTGGAGGGATATCTGAACACGCAGAGATTTCATATCATCGTGGAGCCGGAGAGTTTTGACATAGCTCTGGGAGTCTACGACAAGCTGCGCAGGAAAAAGCTGGCATACGGTGCGGGTCTGATAAATACTGCGAAGCTTGACGCATACGAACATGCGCCGGAGGAATCACTGGCAACTGTGGTGACATCACAGAATACCTATGCCGGGCAGTATATCAACATGATCCTGGGCAAGGTGCATATGTGCAGCCGTTACGATGAGCTGAAGCGTTATCCGACATCAATAACCAGGGAATGCATGAAATACCAGAACCGGGTGGCGTCAGCGATAAAACCTGAGATTTTCAGGACTCCGTTCATCGGCAAGAGAGCTGTAAAGGTGCAGATAGAGCTGGCAGAGGAAGAACTAGGAGCTGTGAAGGAACGCATGGAGTCCATACGGGACGAAATACGCAAATGCGGTGTCAGCCTGAAGCTGATGAATACTGAATCCGAAACAGAGGTAAAGTACAGAATCGATGTTCTGGCAAAATGGCGCAGAAACGAGGAAGAAATAAGAAAGTGCCGCAGCAATATTGAGACCCTGAATAAAAACTCCACAATAATGCAGAAGCAGATACAGCTTGATGAGCTTGAGAAAATACGCCATGAACTCGAACGACAGATTAACGCGCTGAATCAGAGCCTCGGAAGAATCGATGAGAGAATAGACTCACTCAGCAGGCAGCAGGAAATGCTGACAGAGCAGGCAGAAAGATACCGCGGCCGTGTCCGGGAGATTCTCGATAAGTACAGTGAAAACGACAGCGGCAGACCCGAACTGCGGATAGCGGAGTACGAAAAGCAGCTTTCAGGGAAAACGCCGGAAAAATTCAAGGAAAACTATGAGCGCCGCCGTAAGGCCAACGAGACAACGAGACTCAATGCGGAGAGACGCATGACGGAGCTGATGGCGGAATACAAGACGGAGCATGATTTCGGAGCGCCTGCATCAATGGAAGGCTTCAGCGAATTTGCGGCAGTGTACGAGCGTCTCAAAACCTCGGAGCTGCTGGAATACGAGGAAAAAGTAAGCTCCGCAAGAGCTGCGGCCGAGGCTGAGTTCAGAGAGCAGTTCCTGTCGAAGCTGCAGGAAAATATGAAGCAGGCGCAGGCAGAATTCAAGGAGCTGAACAAAGCACTCCGCGATATCACATTCAGCAGCGAAAGATATGAATTCATACATATGAAAAGCAGCAGATACAGAAGCTACTACGATATGATTATGGATGACTTCAACATCGCACAGGGAGAATCGCTGTTCAGCGGAATTTTCCATGAAGCACATAAGGACGTCATCGATGAGCTTTTTGACAGGCTGGCACTGGATCGTGAAAACAGTGCTGCGGCACTGGCCGAGCTGACAGATTATCGAACATATATGGATTATGATATAAAGATACATCACAGTGACGGCGAGTTTTCGTATTATTCCAAGGTATGCGAGGAAAAGAGCGGCGGAGAGACGCAGACTCCGTTTTATGTCACCGTTGCTGCATCGTTTGTGCAGCTTTACGGCAGCAGCATAGGCGGAGAGGCTGCAGGACTTGTGATGTTTGATGAGGCGTTCAATAACATGGATGATGAAAGAATTGCCGGTGTGCTGGAGTTCCTGGGCAGACTGCCGCTGCAGATAATAATAGCGGCGCCGCCTGACAAAATTCAGTATATCGGACCGTCCATGGATGAGGTGCTGCTCGTGATGACGGACGAAAAAACCTGTTTTGTAGAGGAGTATCACCATGATGCGATATGAGGGGAAGAACCCGGCGGACCCGGACGGCAGGAAAGCAGACGTTACGCGGTATGACAGGAAATTTCTCGGCTCGCTGCTTGATTCCTACGAGGGCAGTCTGCTGTCAAGGGGAGAAAACAAAGTCCGGATAAATATCACATTCCCGTTCACGAAAAAAACGATGCCGGCATATTTTGATGAAAGCTCTCCGGAATATGAAGATATTCACAGCGCAGCAGAGCGGCTTGAGAGCATGGGATTTATCAGGATAATATGGAAAAACGGCAAGACGGGGCACATCATCAGCAAGCTTCAGCTGGAGGAGGAGAATGCCGGCGCAGTTTACAGTTATCTGGGCAGGGTTCCCCGGACAGCAAGAGAATCCAGGATTACAGAGATAATGGAAAGCGCATGTACGCATATTGGCAGTCCGGCGGTGGTCGGGCTGGCGGAATATGTAAAGGCGCGGCTTGCAGAGAACAAGAGTGTCAAGTCGTTTATAGACACGGCAGACCCGGACGGCGCGCGGCTGCTCATGAGGATGGTGCATGCCGTAGAAACCAATGTGAAGGAATGCTATATAAGAGAGCTTTCCGGAAGAAAGTTTGCGGACACGAAGCTGCTGGAGTCCCATCTTGGCGCTGTCTGCAGAATAATACGCCGATTCGGTCACGTATCTGATTCGGAGCATCCGGACTGCAGTCCGGACATGAACGACAATGAGCTGCTCGCATCATTCAATATTTATCGGACGCCGAATTATATTTACATGAAGGGCAGCGGGAAGGTGCAGCTTGGAGATTCGTTTATTAATCTGACGGCGCTCAGTCAGGGAATCGGAATTTCCGGCGAGGACATTGACAATCTGAAATTCATACCGGATTTCGCAGATACCGGCGCCGCAGATTCTGAGACGACAGCCTCGGAAACACGAGATTCTGCCGAATTCGGCACCGGACGGAAAATCATTACAGTCGAGAATCTCACCACATTTTTCAGATGGCATGAAAAAAACAGCCTGATAATTTATCTCGGAGGCTATCCCAATGCTGCCAGAATCAGACTGATAAAGTCAATAGGTGAAAGCATGCCCGATGCGCAGCTGCTTCATTTCGGAGACATCGATGTGGGCGGCTTTGAAATACTGGAGAGCCTCCGCATGAAAAGCGGCATGGACTTCAGACCATACCGCATGGGAGTCAGAGAGCTGACAGATTACAGACGCTTTGCGAAAAAACTCACAGCAAATGACAGAAAAAGGCTGGATATGCTGATTACGTCAAAGAAAAACGATTCAGCGTGCCTTTACATGAACACACTCAGCTGCATGGCAGAAAACGGCATCAAGCTCGAGCAGGAATGCATAGAGAACAGCTGGCAGGAAATTTGAACGGAGCAAATCTGCAGTACAGAACCGGCACAGCCGGGCAGAAAGGATCTGTCTGCGGAAATTTTTTCGGAGTTATCAAATATAATCCTCTAATACAATTGTAAAAATCGCGGTTTTAGGATAAAATGTAATATTATAGTTTGAAGTGGCATAACATATTTTTTAAAACGATAGAATACAGTTAAAGGTGATAAAGAAAAGCAGGAGGTAATAATGGCATATATCTTTGATGAACCATCAAGAACATTTAATGAATATCTTTTAGTACCGGGCTACTCTTCAAAAGAGTGCAGAGTGGACAATGTTTCACTGAAAACGCCGGTAGTCAGATTTAAAAAAGGAGAAGAACCGGCACTGACGATGAATATTCCGATGGTATCGGCCATAATGCAGGCCGTTTCGGGAGACAGACTTGCGATAGCTCTTGCTAAAGAAGGCGGCATTTCGTTTATTTACGGTTCGCAGAGTATAGAGAGCCAGGCTGAGATGGTGCGTAAAGTAAAGTCGCACAAGGCCGGATTCGTAAAAAGTGATGCGAATATCAGGCCGGATCAGACGCTGGCAGATCTGCTTGAACTGAAAGAAAGAACAGGTCATTCGACAACAGCCGTAACAGAGGACGGAACACCTGACGGCAAGATGGTAGGTCTTGTTACAAGCAGAGATTATCGTATCAGCAGAACTCCGCTTGATGAAAAGGTCTGCAATTTCATGACCCCGTTTGAGAAGCTCGTACATGCGGAAGAAGGCGTGACGCTTTCCGAAGCAAATGACATACTGTGGGACAATAAACTCAATGCACTGCCTGTTGTGGATGAAAACCAGAGACTTGCATATTTTGTATTCCGAAAGGACTACGATACTCATAAGGCATATCCGGACGAGCTGCTTGATGAACACAAGCGCTATGTTGTGGGAGCCGGAGTAAATACGCGTGACTTTGAGGAAAGAATCCCGGCAATGGTTGAAGCGGGCGCTGATGTGCTTTGCATCGACTCATCCGAGGGTTTTACAGAATGGCAGAAGATGACGCTGGATTTCGTAAGAGAGAAATACGGAGACAGTGTGAAAATCGGCGCAGGCAATGTTGTTGACAGAGAAGGCTTCAACTTCCTGGCTGACTCGGGTGCGGATTTTGTAAAGGTCGGCATCGGCGGCGGATCCATCTGCATTACCAGAGAGCAGAAGGGTATCGGCAGAGGTCAGGCATCAGCAGTAATAGAGGTAGCGAAGGCTCGTGATGATTACTACCGCAGAACCGGCGTGTATGTGCCGATCTGTTCTGACGGCGGCATCGTTTACGACTATCATATGACACTTGCGCTGGCAATGGGAGCAGACTTCCTGATGCTCGGAAGATATTTCTCGAGATTTGATGAGTCGCCTACGGCCAAGCTCAATATTAACGGTAATTACGTAAAGGAATACTGGGGCGAGGGCTCAAACAGAGCAAGAAACTGGCAGCGCTACGACATGGGCGGAGACAGCAAGCTTTCGTTTGAGGAAGGCGTTGACTCATACGTGCCTTATGCAGGACCGCTCAGCGATAACGTGAGACAGTCACTTCAGAAGGTAAAGTCCACAATGTGCAACTGCGGACTGATGACAATCCCGGATCTTCAGAAGAATGCAAAGCTCACCGTGGTTTCTGCGACAAGCATCGTGGAAGGCGGAGCGCATGACGTTATCCTCAAGGAAACTTCCGGAAACAATAAACGATAAGATAATCTCACAGCGCCGGCAGCTGAGGAACTGCAGATGTGACGGATTGTCAGAAATGCAGGGAGTGCAGCACAAAGCTGCATGAAAACGGCATGAAGGCGGCGGCCGGCATAAACAGAGAACAGAAAAAACAACGGTCTGTATAAGCAGATAAGTACGGCCGGCATAAGCAATAAACATAAAAACGACCGGCATAAACAATAAACATAAAAAACGGCTGAAAGCACAGCATTGTGAATAATTTCAGCAGAAGAGAAGGATTAATGAATATGAATCATGAAAAAATCATAGTTCTGGATTTCGGAGGGCAGTACAATCAGCTCATCGCCAGACGTGTCAGAGAGTGCGACGTTTACTGCGAAGTGCATCCTTACACGATGAGCATCGACGAGCTTAAGGCGGCCGATCCGAAGGGCATTATTTTCACGGGAGGTCCGAACAGTGTTTACGGTGAGGATTCCCCGCAGTATCCGAAGGAAATATATGACATGGGAGTGCCGGTGCTGGGCATCTGCTACGGTGCGCAGCTCATAGCGCACCAGTTGGGGGGCAGAGTGGAGACTGCTCCGGTCAGCGAATATGGCAGGACAGAGGTCGACATAGATGACAAGGGCGGGCTCTTTGCTGATGTGGCAGACAGAACAATCTGCTGGATGAGTCATACCGACTATATAAGCCAGGCACCTGAAGGCTTTACAGTAACCGCACATACTCCGGTATGCCCGATTGCAGCCATGGAGAACCGTGAAAGAAAGATATATGCACTGCAGCCTCATCCTGAGGTTATGCACACTGTCGAAGGCATGAAGATGCTCAGAGCGTTTGTCAGAGATGTGTGCGGATGCGCCGGAGACTGGCAGATGGGCTCGTTCGTGCAGAGTACGATTGAAGCTGTCAGAGCCAAGGTCGGTTCCGGAAAAGTGCTGTGTGCGCTTTCGGGCGGAGTGGATTCGTCCGTTGCGGCTGTAATCCTGTCGAAGGCGGTCGGCAAGCAGCTGACCTGCGTTTTCGTGGATCATGGTCTTCTGAGAAAAAACGAAGGCGATGAGGTCGAGGCGGTTTTCGGACCTGACGGTGAATATGACCTGAATTTCGTGAGAGTAAACGCACAGCAGAGGTTTTATGAAAAGCTTGCGGGTGTTACCGAACCTGAGCAGAAGAGAAAAATCATAGGTGAGGAGTTCATCCGTGTGTTTGAGGAAGAGGCTAAGAAAATCGGCTCAGTTGATTTTCTGGTGCAGGGTACGATTTATCCGGATGTTATCGAGTCGGGTCTCGGAAAGTCTGCGGTTATAAAGTCACATCACAATGTCGGCGGACTTCCTGACCATGTTGATTTCAAGGAGATTGTCGAGCCGCTCAGGATGCTTTTCAAGGATGAAGTGCGAAAGGTGGGTCTTGAGCTGGGAATACCGGGATACCTTGTGTTCCGTCAGCCGTTCCCGGGACCGGGGCTCGGCATCAGAATCATCGGCGAGGTCACTGAGGAAAAGGTGAAAATCGTACAGGATGCCGATGCTATTTACCGTGAAGAAATCGCGGCGGCCATGGATGCGGGACTTATCCCGAAATACGGTGAGGAAGGAACGCTCGGGCAGTATTTTGCGGCACTGACGAATATGAGAAGTGTCGGTGTTATGGGCGACTTCAGAACTTATGATTATGCCGTGGCTCTGCGTGCAGTGCTCACCAGCGACTTCATGACAGCTGAAGCGGCACATCTGCCGTGGGAGGTCATAGATAAAGTGACTACCAGAATCGTCAACGAGGTTAAGCACGTCAACCGAGTTGTATATGACTGCACGGGGAAACCGCCCGGCACGATTGAG
>CAVECM010000076.1:0-10790 GCA_963614095.1 Bacteroidaceae bacterium | reverse complement strand
GAGCAGTCCAGTGATGGCGCCGACGATTCTGCCGCCGACGAAGGCAACTGCGACTGTGATAATCATGCAGAGAATCTGTGTGCCTGCATTGCCCGTAATGATAATCGCAGAGAGACCTCCGAGAAGTCCCGGCATACCGTGGAGATTGTGAACTCCGCATGTATCAGTGCCGCGGATGAGCTTCTGAATCTTAGGTGCGATGATGCTGTAGCCGACAGTGCTGAGAATGCCTGCGGCAAGTCCGATCAGCATTGACATACCCGGGTTAGCGATATCGCACGTGGAACCGATGGCAACACCGCCTGCGAGTGAAGCATTGGCGATATCCTCGATATCCACTTTGCCGCGGATAAGCTTGGAGAATATGTAAGTGGCTATAGTAGCGCCTGCCAGTGCGAAAACAGTATTGATTGCAGTCAGAACAACACGTTCCGGGCTTGCTACCGCACTCGTGAAGGAAGGCCAGAATACCCACAGGACGAGGCTTCCGAGCAGTGAGAACTGGTTGCTCATGCTGTCAGTTTCACTTTCAGGTCCGCCGCTCATTTTCTTAGCTGTTGTCGCTACAAGACCGAGTCCGAAATATGCTCCGAATGCGTGAATAACCACGCTGCCGCCTGTATCCTGGAATCCGGCGAAGCAGCCGCTTTCCAGAATAAGCCATTCGTTGAACAGGTACACCGGCACAAACAGTATGGAAAGCAGTATATACTGATCCATAGTCATTCTGCCAAGCGGGGCACCGATGGCAATGAGCAGGCTGGCACCTGCAAATTCAGCCCACATGAAGGCGTCAATGCTGAGCTGTGAGCTTTCGCCCATAAAGCTTTTGATAAGCATGTAAACGGGAATCGAAATGCTGACAGCCAGAAGTGTTGCGGTAATCGAGCTGTAGCCGTGGCCTCTGACAACGACCATCAGGAATCCGAAACCGAGAAGCAGCATAGCCAGGATGTGAATCGAACGGTTGTATCTGAGAGTGTCGAAAATAGTGCCGGTTTCATAGTCCATGGAAGCACTGTCGACGCTCTGACCGGTAATCTGCTTCATACCTTCTGCAATGTTATCGTTTACTGCGGGGATGAATGCGATTGCAACAGCAATAAAGAAAATAAATATGACAATCAGAAATGCTGTATTTCTTGAATTGTCATGAGGTTTTGATGACATAAATATCTTGCTCCTTAATATAAACACAATGTAACAATAAATCAATATTACCCCGTTAAAAGTTTATCATCTTAAAAACTGTTTGTAAATGATTGGAAGAAATATCGCTCAAATGAGAGTTTTCAGAAAACGGCGGAATGGGTTGAAATTTGAACGCTGACATTTGTTTATCCATGCCGCGGGGCAGGGGCGGTGAGCTTTCAGAAAATAAAACCGGCCGCATCAGAATTTATCCGATGCGGCCGGCCTGCATTATAACGCCGAGGGCCCTGTCAATCCGGAGCAATCCGGAATGGTCAGGAAATTACCGTTCCGCTCCTGCGGCTTTACATAATATACAGCTTTTCATGACCTGCGGCTTTACATATTCGTAAGAAATGCCTTATAGCCCTTGTAGGCTTCATAAATATCGGCCTTGCTGGTAATCTCCCACGGAGCATGCATGCAGAGAACGGCAACGCCGCTGTCGATAACCTCCATGCCGTAGTTCGCCATGATATATGCAATCGTGCCGCCGCCGCCGGCATCGACCTTTCCGAGCTCGGCGAACTGATAGGCGACTTCATCATCGTCCAGCGCCTTGCGCAGAGCTGCGAGATATTCCGCATTGGCATCGTTTGAACCGCTCTTGCCGCGGCTTCCGGTGAACTTGTTGAAAACCAGTCCCTTTGCAAAGAATGCAGAGCTTCTCTTCTCAAAGACATCTGCATACATCGGATCATACGCCGCGCTGACATCAGATGAAAGCATCTTCGAATTCTGCAGAGCGCGTCTGACCTTGAGATCTGAGGTTTCACCCATCAGGGCCAGTATTTCGGCAACCGTGTTTTCAAAGAAGCGTGAATGCATGCCTGTAGCGCCTACACTGCCGATTTCTTCCTTGTCGACAAGTATGCAGCACGATGTTCTGTCGGTGCGATCGGTATCGAGCATTGCGAACAGAGATGTAAAGGCGCACACTCTGTCGTCCTGACCGTAGCTCATAACCATGCTTCTGTCAAATCCCAGATCGCGGGCTTTTCCGGCAGGCACGATTTCGAGTTCGGCAGATACGAAATCATCCTCGGTCATGCCGCAGAATTCGTCGAGGAGCCTGAGAACGTTTTTCTTTACCGCATCCTTGACGGATTTCTTATCGGATGAATCATCTGAAGCAGCGCATTCTGCAGCCGATGAGCCGTCCGGTGTACCGGCATCTGCGCCGGTGTCCTTGTCTGCAGCATCGTCTGCATCGATAGGGCGGCTGCCGACCAGAAGATCGAGCTTTTCGCCCTCAATAACAATGCTTGCCTTGCGATCCATCTGCTTGCCGGCAAGATGAATGAGCAGATCGGTCACAGCGAAAACCGGTTCGTCGTCATTTTCGCCGATGCATACATCAACCGTTTCACCGGTGGTTTTCACGACAACGCCGTGGATTGCCAGCGGCAGAGTAACCCACTGATATTTCTTGATGCCGCCGTAGTAATGCGTGTCGAGATATGCGAATTCTTCATTTTCGTAAAGCGGATTCTGCTTCACGTCCATTCTCGGTGAATCGATGTGTGCACCGAGAATATTCATGCCTTCCTCGAGAGGCTTTCTGCCGATATTGAAAAGCGATATGCTTTTGTTCATGCAGACAGCGTAGATTTTGTCTCCGGATTTGACCGGTGTATTGCTTCTGATCAGGTCGCTGAGGTTCAGATAACCCTTCTCCTCAGCCATGCGAATCGCTATTTTCACACATTCGCGTTCAGTCTTCCCCTCGTTGAGGCAGTTTTTGTAAAGTGTGCTTATATGTTCCAGTTCTGTCAGCTGGTCATCATTGTATGACGACCATACATTGCTTTTTTCCATTATAATGACCTCCGTATTCTGTCAGTTGTTTATGTAAAGCGGCGCATCCGTCTCTGCGCAGGGGTGCCGGGTTTATTTGACAGTCAGTCCCCCGCTTACCTTGCAGGGCCGCCGGGTTCAGCCGATTGATAGTGCAGTCCATTCGCGAACCTGCTTCCGTTTGGGTACGGGAGAGCTGAGGTTTACTCCGTCTGTCCGGTGCCGCAGCGCCTGATGCGGGCATTGTCAATATGCTTTTCCATTGCCAGCGCTCCGCCCTTTACATCCTTATTCTTGAAAGCTTCAAAAATCATCCGGTGCTCTTCAAGCACTGTCGGCAGATAATCGTCATCGTAGACTGATTCCGCCCCCTTGTATTTAAGGAAATTCTGATATGAAGACAGCAGCTTCTTGAGCATCTTGTTGTGAGACGCCTCATAGATAACCTGGTGAAAACCTGTGTTTATCGTCAGCATCTTATCGATATCATTGCGCATCGTATAAAACACCATGAATTCAAAGGTTTCCTCGAGCCGGTCCATTTCGCTGTCGGTTATCCGTTCGATGGCCCATTTCACAGCCTGTATCTCATAGACCTTTCTGAGCACAAACATATCCTCGTAATCCTGATCGGTCATGCCCACGACAAAAGCCCCGCGGTTCAGTATGTTTTCAACAAGGCCGTCGGTTTCGAGCTGGCGCAGGGCCTCCCTGACAGGCGTTCTGCTGACTCCGTATGTCTTGCAGAGGTTCTGTTCGGTAAGCTTTTGACCGGGCTTGAGTATGCCTGTGAGTATATCTTTCTGAAGCTTTGCGAGCAGGCTGGTGGAAAGCGGCGCGTTGGTTATTTCTGTGTCATCAGAAAATTTGTAAAGTACCATAGCCTATCACCATGCTAGATCCTTTCCAGCACAAAGGCTGTGAAATCTGCAGCAGTGTTTCCTGTGCCGTCGCCCGGCATATCGAGTGCTTCCTGAGCTGCGTCCAGTGCTTTTTCGAGAACTGCAGCTTTTCCCGCGAAACCTATGTGTCTCAGCATCATGACTGCGGCTCTGTTGATGCTTGCCGGATTTGCATATTCTCCGATGCCGTCTTCCATCATACGCGGTGCCGAGCCGTGGATTGCCTCGAACATGGCGTATCTGCCGCCGATGTTGGCGCTCCCTGCGGTGCCGACTCCGCCCTGGAGCTGAGCCGCCTCGTCTGTGATGATGTCGCCGTAAAGGTTCGGCAGGATTACGACGTTGAAATTGCTGTTAATCTGGTCATTTACGAGGTTCGCAGCCATGATGTCGACGTACCAGTCATCGGTCTTGATTTCAGGATATTCCTTTGCCACATCATAGCAGAGGCTGAGGAATTTGCCGTCAGTCTTTTTCATGATGTTGGCCTTTGTAACGATAGAAACATTCTTGTTCCCGTTGTTTCTGGCATATTCAAAGGCTGCCCTTGCGAGTCTTGTCGTTCCCATGGTTGTAGTCACCTTGAAGTCTATGGAAATGTCGTCGTTTATGTCTACGCCGCGGCTGCCGAGTGCATATTCGCCCTCGGTGTTTTCTCTGTAAAAGATCCAGTCGATGTTTTTCTCAGGGATTACCACGGGTCTTACGTTTGCGAAGAGGTCAAGCTCTCTTCTCAGCGTAACGTTTGCGCTTTCGATGTTAGGAAGATTGTCGCCCTTGCCCGGTGTTGTCGTAGGTCCCTTCAGGAGCAGGTCGCACTCCTTGATGGCAGCCAGTACATCAGCCGGAACAGTTTCCATCTTTGCGATTCTGTTCTCAAGAGTCAGGCCGTCGATTTTTCTCAGCTCGATTTTTCCTGAGGCGATATCGTCTGCGAGGAGCTTTTCGAGTATTTTTCTGCATGAATCCATGATAATCGGACCGATGCCGTCTCCATCGATTGTTCCTATGACAATTTTGTCCATGGCTGCAAAATCAGGCACAGGAGGGGAATTCTTGAGCTTTTCCACCCTTGCCAGCTGATCCTCGACTATTTTTTTAAAATGTTCAGTGTATGTCATTTCTGTCTCCGTTCCGCCGCCCGGGAACCGGGCGGCAATATCTGATTTGTCAGTGTGTGAATCCGTTTATGAACCGGTTTATGATTCTGTATTCTGCGTTTTCTGCAGAGGCGCTGTGTGTTTGTTCAAACGTGCTTTGCAGGCCGGAAATCCCGCAGCTTGAACTGCTGCCTGCTGCAGCTTTCAGGTGCCCGAGATTCGTGCACAGCGCAGGGTCTATTTTCTGTTGTAGTTGATCAGGCAGCCCTTGAGGATGATTTCACGTTCATCATCTGTCAGCTCGCCGAGCTTCAGAGCGACAGGCTTGAGTCCGTCTGCCGCGGCAACATAGGCCTCGATATCGGACGCCTTGTCTTCAACAGCCTTTCTGATGCCCGGGATGAAGAGATAATCTCCGTTTGAGAACGGCAGCTCTCCCGTTTCGATTATGAATGGCAGCATACCCCAGTTGATGAGGTTCGATCTGTATCTCTTTGTGGCATATTCGTTGGCGATGTTTGCCCAGCCTCCGAGAACCTTCTGACATGAAGCAGCCTGCTCTCTTGCGGAGCCGTCACCCGGTTTTACAGCAAAAATAGTGCTGCCGACTCCGATGTTTCCGCTGTTGATATCGGCGAATTTCTCGGATGCGGCCTTGTAAACCGCTTCGAATTCAGGCAGAGCTTTTACCGGATCTGCGTTTTCCTCGATTGCTTTCTGAGCCTTCTGCACTTCCTTTGCACGGCCTACATAAGCAGGATCCTTTCTCGAAAGTGTGAATTCGGCAAGTCCGAGCGGGTTGGATCTGTATGATGACGTCTCGCCCGACGGGATCAGTTCATCTGTTGTTGTAACCGGATCGTGAATCTCGGATACGACCTTAAGGAAGAGGTTTTCAGGCAGTGCGCTCATTTCCGGCCAGTCCTTGATGTTTGGTCCGAGCTTGATTTCAACGCTCGGGTCAGCTTTGCCGTGGCTGTCGAATACTCTGTTTTCGTAGATGTCCTTGTCGAAGAAATATTTCGGCGTCTTTATTTCCATGTCAAGATCCGTTGCAGGTGTCAGATAACCTTTGTTTGCAGCGGTTGCAGCGATTGAGCGTGCGTCCATGAGTGCCACGGAGGCAATCTGTCCGTTCTGGAGCTTTGAGCCCTCTCTGTTCGGGAAGTTTCTCGTAGAGTGTCTTATGGAAAGCGCATTGTTGCTCGGTGTGTCGCCTGCGCCGAAGCATGGTCCGCAGAATGCTGTCTTCATGATGGCACCGGACTGCAGGATTTTTGCAGCAGAACCGTTCTTGAGCAGCTCCATGTAAATCGGTGTGCTGGCCGGATATACGCTCAGTGTGAATTCGTCAGCTCCGATATATTTTCCGTCTAATATATCTGCTGCAGCACAGATGTTTTCAAAGCCGCCGCCCGCGCAGCCTGCGATGATGCCCTGTTCTACGTAGAGCTTTCCGTTTCTTACCTTGTCCTTCAGCGTGTATTCAACCTGACCGTCGAGGCTGACGAGTGCTTTTTTCTCGCAGTCCTCAAGGATGTCCATAAGGTTTGCGTTGAGCTCGTCGATGGTGTATGTGTTGCTCGGATGGAACGGCATAGCAATCATCGGTCTTATCTTGCTCAGGTCGATTTCCACGCATCCGTCATAGTATGCGACGTCAGCAGGATTCAGTTCCTTGTAATCCGCGCTTCTTCCGTGGATGTCGTACCATTCCTGTATTTTCTCGTCTGTGATCCAGATGGATGAGAGACATGTTGTTTCTGTAGTCATTACATCGACACCGATTCGGAAATCGGCACTCATCGAAGCGACTCCCGGACCAACGAACTCCATTACTTTGTTGTTCACATATCCGTTCTTGAAAACCTCACCGATAATGGCCAGAGCTACGTCCTGAGGTCCTACTCCCGGTACAGGCGCGCCGGTCATATGGATGGCAATGACTCCCGGCATATTTATGTCGTAGGTCTGCTCGAGCAGCTGCTTTACAAGCTCAGGACCGCCTTCTCCCATAGCCATTGTGCCCAGTGCTCCGTATCGCGTATGTGAGTCTGAGCCGAGAATCATCTGTCCGCTGCATGCCAGCATTTCTCTCGCATACTGATGGATGACTGCCTGATGAGGAGGAACATATGCGCCGCCGTATTTCTTGGCGCATGTCAGTCCGAACATGTGGTCATCCTCGTTTATTGTTCCGCCTACAGCGCAGAGACTGTTGTGGCAGTTTGTGAGCACGTACGGAATCGGGAATTTCTCGAGACCGGATGCTCTTGCTGTCTGTATGATGCCGACAAATGTGATGTCATGAGATGTCATTTTGTCGAACTTGATTTTTAATTTGTCCATGCTGCCGGAAGTGTTGTGAGCCTTGAGTATGTTGTAAGCCATAGTTCCCTGTGCAGCTTCTTTTTTGCCGGTTTTGATTCCTCGCTGTGCCAGCATGGCAGCAGCATCGGGACCGTCTTCGATTATTTCTCTGCCGTTAATCAGGTAGATACCGTTGTCATATAATTTCATGCAGTGAATTCCTCCTTTTTTATTGCACATTTTTAAATGATTTCTGCGGTAAATCTTTTAAGTCATTTTTTCAGGTTGTTTTTTCAGGTAACCTTTGAAGCATATTCTGCTCCGCATATCCGGGAAACCTGCAGGTTGTATCCTGAGCACCCGCGGATTGCATATCTGTATACAATTATACAATTTTGATTGGGGCAGGTCAACTGCCAATCCTGCGTATTAAAAATGGCTGCAGGACTGAATGAGTGCCGGGCTGTATGGATTGAAAAGACCGTACAGCTTAAATCAGGCAGTCCGTACCGGGTGATTGTCTCTGCATGATTTTTGGCATGAGCATCTTTTCCGGAACTGATTTATCAGAAATACGAATTACTAAATCTGAATTGTCAAATCAGAAATTTGACTTAATGAAGGTCTGGAAGGGCCCGGCCGTGCGCTGAAGGTTAAATCTTTATTATCCCGACATATTTTCATAACAAAACAGCGGAGCGTTTTGCTATAATAGGCTTGCTTAATGAAAAAGCTGTGAGATGCTGAGGCTGAAACGCAGCATAATTTATCACGGATATTCAGAAAAAAATTGAAATCAAAGGGGAAATACAATAAATGGTTAATGTGTTTCAGAAAAAAGTGCTTATGATGGCGCTTTACGCGGGCGAAATAATAATGAAGAGCGGAGCGGAGATATACAGGGTAGAGGATACAATCAGCCGCATCTGTAAAGCCTGCGGGATTGATAATGTGGAGGTTTTCGCCACGCCTACGGGAATTATTGTTTCGCTGGACAAGGGCGGAGAGGCCGATGATACGCAGACATATGTCAAGCGGATAAAAGGCATCAGTACCGACCTCAAGAAAATATCGATGGTAAATAAGTTCTCAAGAAAATTTGCAGAGAACAGCCTGAACAGCCGTACGGCAGATATGCCGCAGGCTGCTTCAGAGGTCAACTCAGAAGACGCCGCGGTTGATTTCGGGATGAATGTACTCAGAAGGATAGACCGAGGCAGAAAGTATCCGATTGCGCTGAGACTGTCAGGCGCTGCAATGATAGCAGCAGCGTTCTGCCTGATATTCGGCGGATCTGCGGCAGACTGCTGTATCTCGCTTATAACAGGAGCCGTTTCGTATATATTTTCGATTCTGCTTTCTGAAATTGATGTAAATTCCTTTGTCAGGGGGTTCTGCTGCTGTGCGCTTACGGCGGTGCTTGCATTCATAGCGGAGACCGCTGTGCCGGGGGCCTCACATGATTACATAATAATAGGTACGATGATGCTTTTTGTTCCCGGAATGGCACTTACGAATTCGATAAGGGACTTCCTTTCAGGTGATATGCTGGCGGGCGTGGCGCGTCTGGCAGAGACTGTTCTCATCGCTGTTTCACTTGCAGCCGGTGCCGGCGTAGTGGTAAAACTGTGGAATATAATAGGAGGTGCGATTTTATGATGACATTCTGGCTTCAGCTTCCGTATTCAATGATTGCGACGTGCGGCTTCTGCATTTTATTCAATGTGCCGCTGCGTAAATTCCCGATGTGTATAGCAGTAGGTGCTGCCGGATGGATGTCGTACAAGCTGTTTGTGCTTATCGGGATGGGGCCTATACCGGCGGCCTTCATCGGTGCATGTCTGGTATGGCTTCTGAGCAATGTTTTCGCCAGGCTGTTCAAGGAGGCGTCGACGGTATTTATTGTCCCGGGAATTATTTGCCTTGTGCCGGGTGCCGGTACATATTATACGATGCTGGCACTGATAGACGGAACAGCAGGAGAGTTTGCCGATGCCGCAAAGGAAACGGTTCTTACGGCCGGAGCAATAGCCGCCGGTCTGCTGACAATGGGCTCTGTTACGGGAGTACTGATTCTTATGGTGCACAAACTGCGCAGGCTGCGCGCCTGACATTCCGCATCATGTAAAAATCGCAGCAGACTGTATGCCCGACATTCCGCACCATGTAAAAACGCGGCGGACTGTATGTTCGACATTATGCGCCATGCGGCAGCGGCAGCGGGCAGCTGTTCCATATATGTAAAAATAAAAATCCCGATTCCGGCGAGGCTGATGTGCGCTGCCGCAGTCGGGATGTATTTTTAGTGTGATTTTTTCCGGTATTTCAAGTTAATGTGTCCGGGATTAAAGCGTTTCGAGCTTTGCAGCGGCTGCATCGAGCCAGTCGCCCTCGTAGTTTTCTACGTCGCCGTTGTCGCATGCCTCAGCGAGCTTAGGATCAATCGGCAGCTTTGCAAGAACTTCAAGACCGTGCTCCTTTGCAACCTCTTCGGTCTTGCTTTTCCCGAAAACAGGTATTTCCTTACCGCAGTCAGGACATTTGACATATGACATGTTCTCAACCAGACCCAGAACAGGAATATTCATCATTTCGGCCATTTTTACGGCTTTAACAACAATCATGGATACAAGCTCCTGCGGTGAAGTAACCACGATGATTCCGTCTACAGGAAGTGACTGGAATACCGTGAGCGGAACATCGCCGGTTCCCGGCGGCATATCAACGAACAGATAGTCGACATCACCCCAGAGTACGTCTGTCCAGAACTGCTTGACTGTACCTGCAATAACAGGACCTCTCCACAGAACCGGCTCTGTATCATTCTCAAGAAGGTTATTTACTGACATTGTACCAATGCCTGTCTTAGTGCGTACAGGAAGAACGCCCAGCTTGTTTCCGAAAGCTTTTTCTGTGATTCCGAAAGCTTTTGGAATCGAAGGTCCTGTGATATCAGCGTCAAGGATAGATGTCCTGTAACCCTTTCGCTGCATATTGACTGCCATAAGCGAAGTGACGAGTGATTTTCCGACTCCGCCCTTACCGCTGACTATGGCGATTACTTTCTTGATATTGTTGAAACTGTTTGTTTCCACCTGCAGGCTCTGCTGCTTGCTGCCGCAGCTTCCGGCGCTCGCGCAGCTGCTGCAGTTTGAAGGGTCGCATCCCGACTGCTGAGTTTTTTCCTTTTCGTCCATTCTGGTAACCTCTTTTCTGTTTTGTTATGAATATCTTGTTATGAATATCATGACAGATAATTTAACATTCTCGTGCAGTAATAATATACGGCGATATAAGGAATGGCATCTGATTTTCAGTATATGCATACAGTATGCTGATGTCCTGAATGTTCCTTTAACACAACCGTCAGTCTATTATACTGTTTTACGCCTGTAAAAGCAATACTGTGCGGCGGTCGGATTATATATGCATAGGTGATGGTTATGTGTATGCAAATGCGCTTCAGAAAGCAGATTATAGTCGCTTAAAA
>CAVECM010000075.1:0-11071 GCA_963614095.1 Bacteroidaceae bacterium | reverse complement strand
AGTCCTGTCTGTCATCACTGTACGGAATGATGCCAGCAGTCTCTTTATATGACGGCGTCCGGCCAGTTCAAAGATCAGGATCAACAGGATCAGTGCGGCCAGTATCAGCCACAGCGGATCGACTTTCTTCGGATTGCTCTCATCATGCTTCTCCGGTTCCGAATCCTCAGGCACCTCAGTCTCGTAGTTCCTGTTGGTTTCTTCTTCTATCTTTTCATCTTCTTCCGTATCATCGACCTGCTGAGTCGCCATATCGTAATATCCCGGTATCACCTCTACAGGAAACCAGCCTATCTCGTCCACGTAGACCTCGACCCAGCAGTGAGCATCGGAGTCGAGCACATTGTACGATATGTCGCTCATCTCCGTATACAGCTTCATAGCGTCCGGAGACAGATAATACCCTTCCGCATATCTGGCAGGTATGCCCGCATATCTGAATATCAGAGCGGCCGCCGTTGCAAAGTGCATATCATTGCCCCTGTGGCTGCTGTTTATAAAATACTCAAGCTCATCTCTTCCCTTTCCTGCGGCCTTCGTCTCCGTATCATACTCATACTCTTCGTCAAAAATACCGCGTATATAGCTGAGCGTGTAATCTATGCTCTTCCCCAGGCATTTGTCTGCGCCTGCTGAATTCAGCAGCTCGTACTCATCAGGTGATATATCCAGATATGTATCATATACATATCTTCTGTAGACAGCCTCCGGTTCGGCATAGCTTTCCCATTTGCTGTTTTTCTTCACTTCCGACAGCCATGAGGAAAGCGCACCTTCGTCGTAATCCTGCATGCGTGCGAGAAAAGCCTTGAAAGTATACTTTCTCTCACCGATCAGGCCTTTCGCATACGCACCATAGTCCTTCCGATAGTCTGCATTCTCAGGCGAAACATCGCCCGTGAGTACCGCTTCGTACGGAAGATACAGATATTTGCTGCTTCCGTTAACATTCGAAACATCCACCGAAACGAAATCATAGTTTTCTGACATCCTGTACAGTCTTTCCTGCTGCATCCACGGATAAAAACCCCTGCTCTCCAGCCACTCCATCATGCCGGTGTATTCTCCGGAAAAAGCGCCGTCCTGCGCCTCTTTCCACTTCCCATCTTCAAAGCTGCCGCCGGTGAACTTCCTTAGGTACATAGGCTGCGGCATCTGCATCCTGAGCTCCAGTACCGTATTCTCTGTGTACTCCAGCGGATGCACCTTAGTCAGATCACCACAGCTGAGCCCATCTGTATCATCGCCTCCGAGTCTGTCATATCTGATATGCTCTTCTGCAGCGACCACAATGTCTCTTGCCTCGTCCACACTGTCCGGAGGCTTGTAGTCATCTCCGGAAAATGCCAGTATGTATGCCAGCAGTGCTGATATACATACAATCAGAAAGATGTACGGCATGGATGAACGCCTGCCGTTCTGTATATAAAGCATCCCGCGTCTTTTCCTGTCCGGCGGTCTCTCCACGGCAGAAAGAACAAGAAGTCCGATCCAGCACGATACCAGCAGAGCCAGCAGCCATACAGAAGGCTCCGCCCCGAGACACAGCCCCGTCACTACAGGCAAGGCAGTGATAATGAATCCCGTCACCGCCTCACGGTAATACACGCTGTACGCTATCGCAGACGAACTGAGCAGCATCACAGAAGACAGCGCCATGAGCGAATCTCTGCCCCACTCTGCCACATCGCCCGACGTCTCGAACGTTATCAGCCCTGCATCAAACTGACCGTTCAGCACCTCCACGACTATATTTGCCATGACCAGGAACCCGTTCCATACCGACTGATAAAACATCACGAAAAACACGGCCACGATGATGAACACGTAGAATACCAGAAACCTGCCCATGTATTTCATACGGCACAGCAGGTACAGCAGCGCCGGCAGTATCACTATCAGCGCGACACTGACAGCATTCCCCGCAGGGCTCGGGAACATCGAAAAATATGTATACCAGCATCCCGCGGACAGCGCAACAGTCAGTATCATCTCAAATATGACACGTCTCACCGGCGGTTTTTCTGCCGTCTCCTCCACCTGAACGATATCCATCGAAGAGCGCTGTTTTTTACTTTTCAGTATATCCATCTAAAACACTCCTTAACTTCTCCGTGGTATCTATACTGTGATCTCCGGAATTCCGCCGGCGATATCGTGTACCGGTACTGCAGTGACATCTATCGCCTGCCTTACTGCATCGACCGCCTTTTCATCTTCATAAAGCATCACAGTAATCACTCTCTGCGACACTTCCAGTGCAGCTATCCTGTCTGCAGGAGGGTCTGCACATACATATATCAGTATATTCTTCCTGTCATGATACCCGCCGGCCATATAATGATCCACCGCATTCCCTGTCTCCTGCGCCGCATACGATGACAGCACCCCGGCTGACGCAGTCTCAAGATCCTCGAGGTCATCGAGCTCCGCAGTATTGAACATTCCCGCTCCGGCATCATACCAGCCCATGGCATGATTGATACCGTTCTCCAGCAGTGCACCCGAAAGCGACAGGAACAGCTCGACCTGTGCGTCGACGATATCCTCGCTCCCGCCGGTCAGTTCCAGAAGAAGATATATCGAATAGTTCAGAGGCAGACTGAAATCCCTGACCATTATCTCTCCTGTTCTGGCCGAAAGCTTCCAGTGTATCTTTCTCACTTCATCGCCCTCTATATATTCTCTGAGAGCAAATACCTCGCTGACATCATGCCCCGGTCTGACAGTCGAGTACCTGCTGCCGTCTCCGTCGGTCTCCACCGGCCTTTCCATAAAAACACCAATCTCCCGAATCTCAGGATATATCATCATCGTTTCAGATGCGATATCAGGCTGTCTCACAGTAAAAAGTCCGAATACATCGTATACCCTTATCCTTCGCGTCGATATCAGCAGAGTGCCGGCCCTGCATTCCTTCAGCGCGAGCCTGACGACATCAGTCTGCCTGCCTCCCGCTGTAGCAGACGCCCTGCGCCCACTGCCCGACCCGGTCAGCTGATTCTCGATATATATATCAAAAGTCATTTTCGCCACAGGCAGTCGGCTGCTGTTTCTGATTGTATATGTCACCGCCGCATCTTTTTTTTCCGCAGTCGCCGGGACCGACAGTTCTATCTTCAAACCGCGGCGCGATATCAGCATCAGCACCAGTGAAAAAACAGGCATAGCTGCACACGCAGCCAGCAGCAGCAGCGTGTGATATGTGTTTGTAAAAATATACACCATCACGGCTGTGATCAGCAGCAAGATGTAACATGTCCTGTTTCTAAGCATCAGTCGGCCTTTCTCTCAAGCACAGCAGGCGGCTTCGTATCCTTCATTATCTTCTCAAGTATTCCCTGCTCCGTCTCTTTTCTTATCTTCGCTCTTGCCGTCAGTATCAGCCTGTGCGCGCAGACATCAATGAAAACATTTTTTATATCCTTTGGTATCACATAATATCTGCCGTCCATCAGTGCAGACGCCTTTGCCATCTGCACCAGTGCCAGCACGGCTCTGGGACTCACCCCCTGCTCTACCGACTCCTCCGATCGCGTCTTCTCACACATCAGAGCCGCATACTCTATTATCTCATCCGTAATATGCACATTCTGCACAGCCTTCCTCATTATCTTTATGTTCGAGACTGACAGCAGAGGCCTCACAGTATCCATAGGCACCGACGACTGTCTGCGCTTTATTATATCCACCTGGCTCGCCAGATCGGGATATCCCATCGAGAGCCGCACCATGAATCTGTCAAGCTGTGAATCAGGCAGCTTCTGTGTCCCCGCACTGCCTGAAGGATTCTGAGTCGCGATGCATATGAACGGATCCGGCACCTTGTGCGTGATTCCATCCACCGTCATGCCGCCTTCCTCCATGACTTCGAGCAGCGCCGCCTGCGTCTTTGCCGACGTCCTGTTTATCTCGTCCGCAAGCAAAAGATTGCAGTACGCTGCGCCCGGCTTGTAATCAAGTCCTCCGGTCTCTTTATTGTATATGGAAAAACCCACTATATCACTCGCCATAGTGTCCGGCGTAAACTGCATCCTCCTGTAGTCGAGGTTCATCACTCTGGAAAGCCCCAGCGCGAGCGTCGTCTTACCTACTCCAGGCACGTCCTCAAGCAGCACATGCCCTCCGGCGATCACCACCATGACCACCTTCCTCAGTATCTCATCTTTGCCGACTATGACCTTCCTGAGCTCGCTGATCACAGCGTCAGTCGCTTTCTTCATTTCCAGCGCAGCTGCGTTTTCCTGCTCTCTGTGTCTTTTGCCGCCGGCCGCTGCAGCTGTCTCACTGTCCGGATGTTTTGCCGTATTCTGCTGTTCCATCAGTCTCCTCCTTATTTCACAGGTGCGTTGGATACACGCATCCCTTCCCCTGAAAGTATCTTCTCTACAGTCTCATCATCCAGCTGCAGTCCAAAGAACCTCTCATAATACTCTGCGGTATAGCTCTTCATATCGATATCGCTGAACCTGTCAGGGTAAAACTGCACCGCCACGGCCAGCACCCCCATATGTGCCTCCATAGATCCCGGATGACACCAGCGCGTCGCTCCCACAGGCAGCGTATATACGGCCTTGTTCTTTACAGCCGAAAGCCCTGCCCATTTGGAATCGGTCATTATATATTCCGTCACAGATGACTCATTGTCTATGAATGCGTCAGGATCCCACCTGTATATCTCCTCCAGCGTAACATATGTCTTGTCTCCGCCGGTCTTTACGCCGTTCTCAGCAGCCACATTCCTTACAGCTGCCATACTCATTATCTCACTGCATATGTCGCCTTCTCCATCTGTCCTGATTGCCTCGTTTACAGAATGATACACATCAGGCCGGCTCTCCTCCGGCACGTCTGCAAGTCTGTCCGTCACCATCTTCACTGTCTCTTCACTGAATTTTATGTACTCCTGAGCCTTGTCCTCTCTGCCGAACACCTGACCCATCACATCTATCGCTTCTTCCAGCTCGTCCATCGTGGTATAGTCGACAACGACATAAGGTATGCCCAGATCATCCAGCTTCTCGGTCTCGCCTTCATTCTCCGCAGTCGAATACCTGACAAGCGCCAGATCCGCCTCTATGCGTGCCAGCTCCTCTATGTTTATCGAACCTTCCTGATAAGGCGTCGCCGTATCAACGATCTGCGGATACTTCATCTGCATCAGCACATCCGACTTCACTCCGTTCGGCGCGCCGACTATCTTGTCACCCTCATCGAGCATTGCCATCATATGCGCCGTCGATGCATACAGACATGCCACACGCTGCGGCTCATAAGGTATCTCTACAGTACGTCCCGCACAGTCCGTGACCATCTTCGTCCTGCTGTCTCCTGCCGTCTCCGTACCGCTGCCGCATGCCGTGAATACAGCCAGCATCATCACGACGATAAATATACATGATATCCTGCGTTTCTTCGTCACTTCGTCACCTCTTGTTATGCAGCGGCAGTATATACTTCCGTCTGCCGCTCTCTATTATCTCTGTAACTATATTGAAATTCCGTTCAAGGTTTTCCTCAGTGAGCACCTGAGACGGCGTACCCTTGCTGACAAATCTGCCGTCGCTGATAAGCGCCACCCTTGTATCGACTCCTGCATTCTCCAGGTAATAGGCCTGATTGAGAAAATGCGTCGCCATTATTATCGATATCCGCCTCTCCTTAACGAGACGGACTATTATATCCAGCACTGCCAGTTCATGTGTAAAGTCCAGATGCGACGTCGGCTCATCCATCACCATCAGTGCGGACTGCTGTGCTATCGCTCTGGCTATTATCACGAGCTGCAGTTCTCCACCCGAAAGACTCGTATACTCCCTGTCTTCGAACTCTTCGAGCCCTACCTGCTTCAGCGCGCCGCGCGCGATCTCACGCTCTTCCTCTCCGGGCGGCGAAAATATGCCTGCCGCATAAGTCCTGCCCATCGTGACTATGTCCAGCACTGTATACGCGAACGCAGTCTTATGCCCCTGAGGCACATATGCCATCCGTTCGGCCAGCTCCTTTGCCTTCAGGCTCTCTGCCGGTCTGCCGCCTATCAGTATCTCTCCGCTCTGCAGCCTGTTGAGTCCCAGCACGCAGTCCAGCAGTGTGGACTTGCCGCACCCGTTCGGACCCACTATACACAGCACCTGACCTTCACCGACACTAAAGCTTATATCTTCGAATACCGTTTTTCTGCCGTCATAGCTGAAAACGGCATTTTTTACTTCTATCAGATCCATCTATGCTCACCAGCTCTTTCCCTTGGTTTTCTTCAGCAGATATATGAAAAACGGCCCGCCTACTATCGCGGTCACGATCCCCAGCGGGATCTCCGAACCTGTTACAGTCCTGCATATTGTATCCACCAGTACCGTAAAGCATGCCCCGACAGAAATGCTTGCCGGGATCAGCCACTTGTTGTCGCTGCCGATCAGCATCCTGCACATATGCGGCACCACGAGGCCTATCCAGCCCACCACTCCGCTGACACACACCGCACCGGCCGTCGCCAGTGTGGCAAAGCCTATGACCAGACACTTGTTGAACTCGACATTCAGTCCCAGAGTCCTGGCCTCCCTGTCTCCCATGGAAAGCACATTAAGTCTCCATCTCATCAGTACCATACCGGCCATTCCTGCCAGCATCGGTATCGTGGAAAGCGCCAGCGCACTGCTCCTCGTGGATGCAAGGCTCCCCATCAGCCAGAATGTTATCGCCGGCAGCTCGCTGTACGGATCGGCTACATACTTCATCAGCGACAGAAGCGCTGAGAATATCGACTGGATTATCGTACCGCCAAGCACGAGAGTCACAGACGGCGCACCGCCGCTGACCTTTCCTGCGAAATACGCAAGCACTACAGCCGCTATGCCGAAACAGAATGCAAACAGCGACGTCATGAACATGCTGTGGAACAGCAGTATCGCAAGTGCCGCACCAAAGCCGGCACCGCTCGATACACCCAGCATACCGCTCGACACCAGGGGATTCCTGAAAAGACTCTGGAAACACGCTCCGCTCGCCGCGAGCGACGCTCCCACCAGCAGCCCCTGTATTCCCCGCTGCAGCCTTATACTCGTCACAACCGAGTAGACCTGCATATCTATGCCTGTATCTATGCCGGTCAGCAGCTTCTCGAAGCATCTGAACACATCTGCGACGCTGACAGTATATCTGCCCGTGCACAGTGTCATCATGAAAAACAGCACAGGCAGCAGCACCAGCACCACCGCTTTTATCAAACTCTTTCTTTTCATCGGACCACTCAAAACTGCTCCTCCTGCAAAACCAGCATCATGCTACCTGACACACATGAAACCCTGCGCTGTCCATCTCCTGAACAGGCAGTTGTAGCATGCTTTTTCATCTTCCGCATAACATTCCTCTGCATCATTGTCAGGCTGGAACTCCCTGCACGGCGTAGACCACTCGTTCACCCGTCTGTCACCGTGATACAGCTCCCTTTTCGTGCATGCCGTGAAGACGCCGTCCTGCTCTGATGCAACCATTGTCTTCATATTGTCCAGCATAGCCAGCTTGAGCTTTTCCTTTACTTTTACCGGCACGCAGTCATCCAGCGTGTTTCCCGCCAGATCAACGACCTGCTCTATGCCCATCACTGTCTTCCAGTATGAGACCGGCTGCTCCATACCGGCATAGCTGCCGTCCTTGCCGCCCCTGAAGGTGCCGTCACAGCCTGAAAGCCTCAGACCTGCTCCCGCAAGAGCACCTATGACTCCCGAGCCGTCTCCGCCGTACTCACAGAGCACAGTGCCGCCGATCTGTTCAGCCAGCTCGTATGCCTCTGCTTTTGTCAGCACTTCCTTTTGAGCCCGCTTGCCGTATGCTATCAGCCTGTCCGGCTCTCTGAGCTGATCCAGCCTGCAGAAACACATGCCGGGATCAGAGGACTCCGCCATGTTCT
The DNA here is from genome assembly GCA_963614095.1 of Bacteroidaceae bacterium. GTDB lineage: Bacteria > Bacillota > Clostridia > Peptostreptococcales > Anaerovoracaceae > Lentihominibacter. Next base: position 3,162 of record CAVECM010000075.1, on the reverse strand, counting down.
CGAACAGGATCTCTTCTGCAGCCTTCATTATATCCTTCATATCAATTCCATCTATATCCATGACCATACACATGGAACTGTTATGAGATGTGTACGCTATATCATCATGCAGCAAAAGCTGGTGCCTGGTGACACCTCTGTCCGGTATTCCTCCCATCTCTGCGATGCGGTCAGCTATCAGATCAGAAATCTTTCCCGTGCTTGTGCTCTTTGTCAGATCATCTGTATCATCAACGCAAATATATAGTCTCATATCTTTCCTTCCGTATTAACAGCAATCAGGAACAGGAAGCCTGCGCTCCCCGCAGGCTCCCTGTCCCGTCAATCATATCGTATCTGTACGCCGCCTGCCATATGCTAATAGTTCAGTATAGTCTTCACCACACTGTCCGGTATGAGTGCAGGGCCGCCCATAGTCAGAGCCTTCTTTATGCCGGCTTTCTTCGCATATGCTCTGGCATCTGCATATCCCGATCTGTCAACCAGCAGGAGCGGTGACTTCATCGACATCGCAACAGGTCCGCCTGAAAGTCCGTCAGGGAAATCCTGCGCATATGCGAGTACCGCTGTAGTGCTTCCGCCAGGGAAAAACTTGCTTGCCACTGCGACAGACGTCTTATATCTGTCCTGTCCGGCCACACGTTCGCATGTGCCGTCCTGATCGTATGATTTCAGCTGTCTTCCTATGCTGTCACTTACCACACCTGTGCCGCCGATCAGATATATATCCTCAATATCTATACTGTCGAGATACTTCTTCTGCGAATCATTGACACCGGCTGCCGCAACGAGCAGGATCGGCTTGCCCGCAGCTGAAGCCGAAAGGCTGTCTGCAAATCCGGTACCTGTACATACCAGCATATCCTCGCCCTTTACGCCTGCCTCCTTGAGTATAGCGATGTTGGTATCATATCTGTTCTGTCCTGAAAGCCTCTTGACACTATAGTCACTGGAGTTTTTCAGACTCTTTTCGAATCTCGGCGTCACTACGCCTTCTCCGCCCAGGATGTACACCGTGCCGCCCTTCTTCAGGTTTCCATCGATATACTTCTTTATGCTGTTTTCTCTGTCTGCCGACTTGTCTACGAGCAGGATCGGCGCCTCCTTGACTTTGGCAAGATAGCTTCCTGCCAGAGCGTCGGCATAGTCTGTACCGCATGCCACTATGATGTTTTCATGGAGTTCGCGATCCATAGCTCTGCCCAGCAGATCAGCCGCACCGGTCGCAGTGTCATAGCGACTCTGACCATAGCATCTGGCCGTGCTGCTGTTTCCGAATATGCGATCCGCTGCTGTAGTCGCGCCCGGCACCGCTGTCACTGTGTCCGACCACTCGCCGTAGACTCTGTTTCCATCCACAGTCTTGTAGCCTCTGACTCTGTAATAGTATGCCTTTCCCTTATCAAGCCCATTATCTGTATATGACGTCTGAGATGATGACAATGTCTGGATCACTTCATAGTCGCCGTCCTGGCTGCCGGCTCTCGCCACCTGATATCCTGCAGCGCCGTCCAGCTTCGTCCAGCTAAGCCGCACGCTGTTTCCCGTCACATCTGCCACATCGAGACTGACAGCATCCGGTCTCACGACTGTAACCGTGCATACTGCGCTGCACTGGTTAGCTGTGCCGTATCCCGCCGTAACAGTGACTTCAACGCTGCCGGTAAGCTTTCCTGTTATCTTTCCCGTTTTCTCGTCTATCTCCGCTACAGGTCCTGTGTTGTCAGATGTTATCTCCCATCTGAGCTCACTGCCTATATCCACTACCGACTTGATCTCAGCCTTGAGCGTGACGCTCTGCTGCAGCTCTACCTTTGCGGTCTCTGCAGTCGTTACCGATGACTGCGGCTCGATCAGATCCTTCTGATCAGGATATGCTTCCCTGTACTTGTCCACACTGATGTTAGGCACATATATGTGCTTGAATCCGCCCGGCATCGAACCTGCATACCCGGGAGGGTCCACAGGCTTCATTATCAGCGTTTCCAGTCTCTCGCATCCGGCCAGAGCACTTTCACCGAGTCCCGGGTTCATGTTGCTGAGATACTTCACGTTAGACGGCACTGTGAGCGTCCTGAGGTTGGTGCATCCGTAGAAAGCCTTCCTCCCCAGATGAGTTACTGCATCTGGAAGTATTATCTCTTTGGCATTTTTCCTGCCTTCGAACGTACTTGCCTGTATATTGTTGTCCGGGAACGCAGCCTCACTGAGATCCACTATCGTCGCTCCCAGGAAATGCGTCTGCAGATATTCCATATCTGTAGTCTTTTCCAGCACTACGCCCTCAGGGCTCGTTATCCTGATGCTCGTCACTTCATAATCAGCATACCCAGCTTTTGCCAGAGCTTTTTCTGCTGCTGCGGCAAGTCCGCCGTTCCTGTCATAGCTGACCGTTAGTGCAGCCTCTTTCATCTCCGTAACAGTATATCGCTTCCAGCCGCTCGCCGCCCTGAAATCCTCTGCGCATCCGTAAGGCACCATTATTGTCGTGATGCCTGCATTCTTGTCGGCCGACACGCCATTGAACGCATCTCCGAATCCCAGCTTCTCATTCACCGTAGTCGCCAGGACAGGCGGATTCGATGCTCTCACCGTCAGCGTTTTGTCTAACGAGGTGCATCCTGCGAATGCCGAAGCTCCTATCGTCTCTGTCTTCACAGGGATCTCCACGGTCTTCAGACCGCTGCAGTTGTAAAATGCCTTTATGTCTATCGTCTTCAGCAGATCCGGCAGGACTATCTTCTCCAGCCCGGCCCAGCTCGCAAAATAACTGTTGCCTATGCTTTCCATAGGCAGGTTCCTGATATCAAGGTCGCTGAGCTTAGGCATCATGTTCCTGATATCGGTTATCGCCGTCTTGTCGATCACTGCACTTCCTGCCGAGAACAGCTTCAGCGCCGTTATACTGCTGACGTCTCTGCCCTGAGCCTCTGCAGCCTGCTTTATCACATCGGCAGGCTTTGACGATGCATCCGGCAGCAGCACTCCCAGATAGTTTCCCTCATCAGTTATCTCAACAGCCATTTCCTTTTTCATCGACTCGTCGGTTCTTGACACCGCACGCACCCAGCCTTTGCCGGCATACGCCGCGGTCCATTCACCGGTGTTGCTGTTTATTATTATATTGTCGCTAGCCTCCCATGTGACCCTGCGGTACTGCTC
>CAVECM010000074.1:0-11209 GCA_963614095.1 Bacteroidaceae bacterium | reverse complement strand
CAGCTGCCGTGTCGGTACAGCATAATGCTGCGCCGGTGCGGCAGCTGTGCTTTATGTGTGCTGAAATGTATCATAATGAGGATTACATCCGCAGGTCCGGAAACTGCGCTTTATACGCCGAATTCCTCGGTCATCTCCTTCATTATCTGTGAAATCGGCAGTCCCTGCGGACATTTTTTCTCGCAGGCTCTGCATGAAATACAGTCGGAAGCATGGCGGCCCTTAGGAAGCCATTCCACATATTCCATTCTTGTGGCAGGGTTATGCCCGTAAATATTCCATTCATTAAAGTATTCGATGAGATCCGGAATCTTGAGCTTCTGCGGACATGGGAGGCAGTATTCGCATCCCGTGCATGAATATTTGATGAGCCTGTTGTATTCATCCGAAACCTTATCGATGAGCTTCCTTTCCTCATCAGTCAGTACAGTGAGATTTTCATCCGATATTGTTGCGATATTCTGCTGCAGCTGTTCTCCGGAGCTCATGCCGCTCAGAATGAGAGTGACCTCAGGCATGCTTGCCAGCCACTTGAAGCCCCACTCGGCAGGTGTCCTCTTAACAGGAGCATTGTCCCAGAGCTCCTGCACTGTAGGCGGGATCCCGGTTGTAAGCTTGCCGCCCTTGAGCGGCTCCATGATAATCACGCTGAGACCCTTTGATGCAGCCAGCTTCAGACCCTTCACACCTGCCTGAATGTCCTTGTCCATATAGTTGAGCTGTATCTGGCAGAATTCCCACGGATACGAATCGAGAACCTCCTCAAAAAGCTCATATGAATCGTGGAAGGAAAAGCCGATGTGCCTGATTTTGCCTGCCGCTTTCATCTCCTCGAGGAAAGGCAGCAGATTCAGCTTCTTGGCGCGTTTCCAGTTCGGCTTGTTGACGCTGTGAACGAGGTACATGTCGATGCAGTCGGTGTCGAGGCGTTCGAACTGTGTATTGAAGATTTCTTTCATGTGCTCTTCATCCTTTGCGAGCCAGATCGGCATTTTGTCTGCGAGAAGAACCTTTTCGCGGTAGCCGTCCTTGAGAGCCTTGCCGACAAGTCCCTCGCTTTTTCCGCCGTGATATCCGTATGCGGTATCCACATAGTTGATGCCTGCATCTATGGCTGATCTGATAATGCTGATGGCCTCGGGTTCGTTAATCTGTCCGTCCTCTGTTTCGGGAAGTCTCATAGCTCCCATACCGAGCAGTGAAACCTCTTTATCTATTTTCTTGAATGTCCTGTACTGCATGTTTTCCTCCCGAAAAATTATCGCCGGAAATCCGGCTTCATTGAAAATACAAGTTTGTATGATAGAATATATAAAATAATTATACTGAAAAAGGAGATGTATTTCAATGATAAAAGGAAGGGCTGAGCTTGACCGTATATGTGAAGAAGTGCTTGATGCGGCTGAGCTTGACAATATAGCAGGCATAGCAGCCGGTATAATGGCGGGAGATGAAATCTGCACTGGAGCGAGAGGGTACCGCAATGCAGAGAGCGGTGCGCCGATGAAGCCGGAGACTGTATTTCACTGTGCGTCCATATCAAAGACGTTCACATCCACCGCAGTGATGAAGCTTGTCGAAGAAGGAAAGCTGGCACTGAGTGACAAGCTGGCTGAGGTTCTGCCATATCTGTCTATTGAAGATAAGCGATCTGAGAAAATAGAGATAAATCACATGCTGAGTCATATTTCGGGTCTGCAGGATGCGGCCGAGCTGGGATGGACTGCCGGACTGACAGGCGATGATGCGCTCAGAAGCTATGCGTTTTCGGATGAGGTGACAAAGAGACCGATGCTCGGGGAGCCGGGTAAATGTGAGCCTATGTACAGCGATATGGCGTACGACCTGCTGGGTCTTGTGGTGCAGGAGGTTTCAGGGCAGCCTTTTGAAGCATATATAAAGAACAATTTCTTTGAGCCTGCGGGCATGAAAAACACGACGTTCCTCACATTTGAGAGAACCGGCGGCAGCCTTAAGCTTGATGACTTCGATAAGGCGGAGATTGCCATGCCTCATGTAAAAAGCGCAGACGGGCATTTATCCGTGGAGTCTATGTTCCCGTACACCAGACAGCACGCACCGAGCTCGACGCTCACATCAAATATAGAGGATCTTCTCAAATGGGGAAGATACAATCTCGATAAAAAGGCTGTATCAGAGGAAAGCTATGATAAACTGTGGACCGAGAGAGTTCATATTCCTGACAAATTCGCGATGATGGGCATGGGCTGGTTCAGCAGGAATGAATTCGGGCACAGATTCATCGGTCATGAAGGCGGAGACGTCGGATTCAGAACGAGCTTCTGGACATGCCCGGAATGCGATGCGGTAATGGTAATCCTGGCAAACACGACAGAGGCGCCGATAGAACCCCTCACAGAGAAATTTTACATGAGCATGAACAGATTGTAAAAAACGCACTGCAGTGAACTGCGGGGCCGGATAATTGCAGAGAGGCAGCCGCAGTTAAATGATTTATGCGGCTGATTCAAGTGACATATTTGCGGGAACGCCCGGTGAACTGTACAAACTGTTTTGCAGAGAATGTGTACTGTGGTAAAATTATGCTTGTGGGTGCGTTTGAAAGTTTAATAAGTGACTGCTGCCCGAAGAATGCGCGGATGTTCGAGAACCGCGCGGCTGCAGAAAAGGCGGGCTTTGCATGAATGCAGCCTCTGCAGGGAGTGCACCCGAGCGATTAGGAGGGAAAACACAATAATGGCTGAAGGAAAATTCAATAAAGAAGAATTTAATAATGTATGCGAAAGCTTTATGGACAAGGTGCTGGACAATTACGATGTACCGGGAGTTCAGGTAGGGGTGAGCGTTGGAGATACATCCTATACGGCAGCGAGAGGATACCGCAACTTTTTTACGAAAGATCCGCTGAAGGAAACCGATGTATTTCACTGCGCCTCGGTATCGAAGATGTTCACGGCGATGGGCGTGATGAAGCTCGTCGATCAGAAAAAGATAAATCTTGAAGACAGGATGGTGGATCTGCTGCCGTTTCTCAAGATGCAGGATGAGCGAAGCAAGAATGTCAAGGTTTACCAGCTGCTGAGCCACACCGCAGGCATGCACGACGTGCCGGTTGAGGACTGGGAATGGAAATGGGGCGACAAGGTAATAAACCCCGATGCGCTGAGAAATTATGCTTTTCATGACGAGGTCTGCAAGCGAAATATGCTGTGGGAGCCGGGAACAAACGGATTTATGTACAGCAGCATTGCCTATGAGCTTCTCGGGATAATAATAGAGGAAGTTTCGGGTCAGCTGTTTGATGAGTTTATCAAGGAGAACTGTTTCAGGCCGGCGGGAATGGACAACACGACCGTTCTCACCGTGGAAAGAACAGGCGGGAGTCTTGAGTTTGAGGATATAGACAAGCTGGGCATGGCTATGCCGTATGAGAGAGACGAAAACAGGAATTTCATACTGGCAAAATACTATCCGTACAGCAGGCAGCATGCTCCGAGCTCGACACTGACTACAAATGTCTGCGACCTGCTCAAATGGGGAAGATTCAACCTCGACAGGAAGGCGTTTTCCAATGAGACATACGAGACGATGTGGAAAGAATACGCGGTTGTTCCGAACAACGGCGAGAAGATGGGTCTCGGCTGGTTCATGAGAGAGCAGGAAGGCTGTCATCTCATGGGGCACGAGGGCACGGACATAGGCTTCAGGGCAAGCTTCTGGATCTGTCCGGAGCACGACCTGACTATCGCAGTGCTGTCAAATGTTTCGGCCGCACCGGTAAAGAGAATAAGCAAAACTCTGTTTGCCGAGCTTGTTCCGGTTCTGCAGCACGGCTCTGCAGTCTGAGTGCCGCCCGCACGAAGCAGCTGCGGATTTGCATTACGGACTGCCGCTGCGGTGCATAGACGCTTGCGGCAGGCACGGAAAAATCATACAGAAAAATACAGTAAATGCAGAAAAAGTGTGCAGGGATATTCAATCCGGAATGCACACTTTTTTTATCGGTTTAATGCATGAAATATGTCTTTTGGGTTGTAAATCTGCGCAGATTCTGTCCGGTCAGCGATGTTTTCTGACCGCAGGCGAATCAGGTAAACAGCTCGGAGATCAGATGCCTCCATCAATCATTTCGGATAAAGTCGAGGAACTCATCAAAGTCCTCGAATCCGCTCTGAACGAATTCGAACAGGACAGGCTCCTTGAATTCGTATTTCGCGGTGACCATCAGAAACGGTGCGATAGGGCTCATTCTCAGTTTGTTCTCCATAAAGCGTATATCCGCAAGAGTGTACGCCGATGCTATAAGCTGACCGTAGTCAGTGAGAAAGTACACGCCCTTTACATCATTGCTGAGGCGGAAAACGCGGCTGTCTACGTGATCGTTGTTTTTCTTGAAGGCCATGAACATACGGCCGTTATCGTGTGCCGACATCACCGTATTCAGATTCACAGTGAGCTCACCGATGTTGTTCTCCATATCCTCATCTGAAAGAAGGACCTCGTAAATCGTCACGAATTCAGGCTTTGCGAGCATCATTGCAGCCTCTGCGGCACTTACGGCAAATCCGGAGCAGTGGCTGAATGCCGTGATTTTAAGATTTTTCACAGTCACCTTGGAAATCACGATTTCATAACTGTTTCTGCATTCTATAAGTGATTCGCACAGATATGACACCGCTCCGTCCTCGTATTCGCAGTCTTTATCTATTACATTTTTGCAGAATGTTGCCTGCTTGTAGCTGTCGTATATATCAAGCGGAACATTTTTTTCTGCAAGATATGCTGCCCCGATATGGTCCCTGCCGAAGCATCGCATCAGGAAATAGTTTACAGCCTGATAGTCCGAGGTGATCTCTCCGCATATTTTATGCATGAGAAGCCGGGCCTCGTCATCTGGCAGAGTAATCTCAGGTTCAAGAACAAATTCATACTCGTCATATTTGTCAGGAAGCGGCAGCTTGTTCTGCTCGTTGAATTTTCTGTAATATGTCAGCAGACCACGGAGATGACGTTCTTCAAGGTCTATTTTCTTAGCCCCGAGTCCTCCCATGAGCGCCTGTTCGATATAGCTGAGATCATCCTCATCATCACCGATGATGCTTTTGTATGTTTCAAGTCCCATCTCCTCGCAGTCTATGTAAAAGAACTGGTGAAGGTCGGTCTCGCTGCTGCCTGAGGTCATGCGCCATCTGGCATATATGGAAAGTACGCCCATGAGTCTTGTATCTGTGACATAGGCTGAGACAAAATGTTTTGTTCGTTTGCTTACAGGGACGGAAAGTCCGCCCTCTATAACAGTAAGTTCAGGTTTGCTCAAATCGTATACCTCATTCTTAATAATTAAGTGCTGAAAGCTTAAACTCCTTTTGAATCAGATAAAGCATTGTCTGATTTGAACAGAATCGGAAAAATCCTGTATGAAAAAGAGCTTTTCTTTCAAAGAAGAGTATACAGCATTTCTGAAAAAAAACAAGTCCGCGGCAGAAGACGGAGCGCCCGGATGCTGAATGCGGCTGCATAACAATGCCTTTGTAAACTGAGTCGAAATGTTTTTTAGTATTGACAAGACAGGATTCAGTGATAAAATAGCAGTGATGCAGCGGAGTCATTCCGATGAAGGTTTTAAGATGAAAGCTTCAGACAGACGGCTCTGATGCTGCTCCGGAGATATCCCGGACGATATTTCTGTAAAAATGCGGGGAGCTTGCGGTGCAGGCTGAGAGGAAGCGCGATGCTTCGACCCGGGAACCTGATATGGATAATGCCAGCGTAGGGACAGCACAGCGGATATATTTTATTGTATATAGAAGTGTATATGCCTCGCGCATATACACTTTTCCTGTTTTTTGTGCTTGACAGCTTTTATGCTCTGCAGCGGCAGAAAAGGAGGAAGAAGAAAATTATGAAAGACTGAATTTGAAACTCGGAGACGAGAAGCCGGACTGCAGCCGGCCGGAATGCTGCGGTCGGTGACCTCAATCGGCAGACAAAGCTGCAGCGGCGAAGATGTCTGCAGAATAACCGGCTGATTCCGGCTGAAATGCTTTAAGAGCCGGAGATTCGGGCACTCGGATGAATATTTGAGACCCGGGAATTTGATTTAATGTAACCAGGGTATCCGGATTAACACTCGGGGGGGACTCAGGAACTTACATTAATTGTTTGATAACTCGAGAAAACAGACTGAAATTTTTGAAACTCGAGAATTCAGGCTAACAGTTTGGAAATTTGAGAATTTACATGGATATTTAAGGTTAAGCAATAAGATGGATAATGCCCTAATGGCTTTAAGGGATATTAACTATAAATATATTGCAGCAGAAAGAAAGGGAAAAGATATGCAGGCATTTTTTGATTCACTCGCAGGACAGATAACTGTAGCAGGTGTTATAGTGGTTCTGTTCGCGGCAATACTTTATTCGGGAAAAGGCAAACCTACAGATACAAAGGCACTCGCGATTTCGGCGCTGCTTGTGGCGCTCGCGATGATACTCAGTCAGCTGGTTATATTCAGGATGCCGCAGGGGGGCAGCATAACAGCATTTTCAATGGTACCGATAGTGCTGTGTGCGTATTTCTTCGGTGTGAGAAGAGGTCTTCTTGCGGGAATGTGCGTGGGACTGCTGTCTCTGATTTTCAATCCGTATGTGATACATCCGATACAGCTGCTGCTTGACTATCCTCTGGCATTCGGTGCGCTGGCGCTCGGAGGAATATTCGCATCGAAGAAAAACGGACTCATCAAGGGATATCTGTTCGGTATTCTGTGCCGTTATATATGTGCGGTGCTTTCAGGAATTATTTTCTTCGGCGAATATGCACCGGACGGATTCAATGCTGTTACATGGTCAGTATGGTACAACTTCACATACATTGCGGCAGAGGGTGCGGTAACAGTAGTGCTGCTCTGCATACCACAGATAAAGCACATGTTTGAGCGGCTGAAAAATTCGCTCGCCTGAGAATGGCATTCGGCAGCGCTGCAAAAGGGTTTTTCATAATATCGGCGGCGTTGAGGCAGGTGAAAAATCAGCAGACAGGACGCTGCGGGACATAGTAAGAATGATAAAGGCTTTGACTGTAAAAGATCAGAGCCTTTTTCTGTGCCTGAAGTCCGCATCAGGCACATCGTATTAAGGTATTGTATTTCGGTGCCGGTCAGCTGAAGTTGCTGCACATTCATTATTCTGACCGCATGCGGCGGGGATTGAAAAGTGACTGCAAAAAAGTTTTGGAAAATTTCAAAAAATTCTTGCAAACGACCGGATACAGTACTATAATATAGTCAAGCAAAGGAAAACATCCTTTGAGAAAATAAAACTTGTAGTAATGAAAGTCAGCAAGTTAAAGAAGGGAAGTGATTCCGCCAGAAATGGAAAAGACAACTGAACAGGGATACCGGCTGCAGGTGCTCGTAAAGTGAGTTCGAGGAAATGAAACCGAGGGAAAGCAAAAGCAGTTCCATCGGAGAAGAAAAGCTCGGCTCAGTGGAATTTAGTCATTCGGGATTTGCAGTCGGTATTCTTTTTTTGTTAATAAGCTAAAAATGCAGGAGAGATTAAGCAAAATAATATAATCATCGCTGCTTTTGTTTATATAGAAATATATTATATCCATAACAACAATTTAGAATAAAAGCAATTGTTTTTTTGATGATATATGAGCTTGACGATTTATTATTGACAGAAATTTTACCAAAAGTTGATTGAATATGCAGCTGATTTGGTAAAATTCCCGTAAAATCCTTCCATGTGAGATCGGCATTTACCTAAATCCTAATTGCATATACTCGGTTTTGGTAATTTTTTTTGCGGAAAACATGTTTCTCTATTCGGATAGTACCAAAATCCGAAACACTGATATACTCTTTTGGTATTTGCTCTGATGAAAACAGCTGAAAAAGAGTCATTTTTACCAATAATGCCGCCTCAGCAAGTGACTTTTGGTATTTCGCCGTGAGCAATTGTATTCCGCCATTCAAGCAATTGCACTCCGTCGTTCAGATATTAACACCTGCGGCAGAACACGTGCGATTTTACACTGCAGCAGACCTCGGCTCTTTGCAGCCTTGCTAACGAAAAAATTTATGAAATGCGAGAAGAGTTAGTCAAGACTACTTGACATGTCAGAAATCTGGTATATAATACTCATAGAATTTAATAAATCCTTTATTAAGAGTGACGGAGGGAATAGGCCCTGTGAAGTCCGGCAACCTTATCTCTGCGGGAGGAGAGCTGAATCGATAATGCGGTTCGCAGCTGATAATCCGACTGCATCAGATAGATGGTGCTAAATCCTACAGATTTATTCTGAAATCTGAAAGATGAGGGAGGAAACAAAGAAACATATCTCTTTCTGATTTCAGGAAGAGATTTTTTGATTTCAGAATACACAATCATGAACGGTAATTTCAAAACAATCAGTGCGCTGAAGCCGGTCAGCGGATTTGCAGAATACAGGGCAGACATCAGACGCGCTGTAAATGCGCTGCGATTTGAGCAGAAAAGGCCGGCGGAAGTGAAGTAAAGTGTGAACGGAGGAAGGAATGAAAAGATTATTTACATCAGAATCAGTAACCGAAGGGCATCCTGATAAAATATGCGATCAGATTTCGGATGCAATAGTGGACGCTATAATGGAAAAAGACCCGATGGGCAGAGTTGCGGCAGAAACGACGGTCAACACCGGATATGCGATGATAATGGGAGAAATAAGCACAGAGTGCTATATCGACATACAGAAAATCGCAAGGGATGTCATCTGCGATATAGGGTACGACCACAGCGAATACGGTTTTGACGGAAATGTGTGCGCGGTGCTTACAGCTATAGACGAGCAGTCGCCGGATATAGCGATGGGAGTCGACAAAGCGCTGGAATACAAGGACGGCGAGCTGCCGGATGAGGCGGATATCGCAGAGGAGACAGGAGCCGGAGATCAGGGAATGATGTTCGGCTATGCGTGCAATGAAACACCTGAGCTCATGCCAATGCCGATAGCGCTTGCCCATAAGCTGGCAAGACGTCTTACAGAGGTCAGAAAGGACGGAACTTTAAAATATTTGCGTCCGGATGGAAAAACACAGGTGACAGTTGAGTACGAAGATGATAAAGTAAAGAGGATAGATACGATTGTTGTTTCCACACAGCACGATCCGGACGTGGAGCTCTCACAGATAAGAGAAGATATCAAAGAGCACGTCATCAAGCCTGTTGTTGATGCATCGCTTCTCGACGATGAGACGAAATATTTTGTTAACCCGACCGGAAGATTCGTTATAGGCGGACCGCACGGCGATTCAGGTCTGACCGGCAGAAAGATAATAGTAGATACATACGGCGGATATGCAAGACACGGCGGCGGCGCTTTCAGCGGCAAAGACCCTACAAAGGTTGACCGCTCGGCAGCATATGCTGCAAGATATGCCGCAAAGAACATTGTAGCTGCAGGACTTGCTGATAAGTGCGAGGTTCAGATTGCATATGCCATCGGCGTGGCAAGACCGGTATCCGTACTTGTTGACTCTTTCGGCACAGGCATAGTTTCGGATGAAAAGCTCGCAGAGATAGTTAACGAGCATTTCGACCTCAGACCTGCGGCTATAATAAAGAAGCTGGATCTCAGAAGACCTATATACAGACAGGTTGCCGCATACGGACACTTCGGAAGAACGGATATAGATGTGCCTTGGGAAAAAACAGATAAAACAGAAGAACTTAAAGCTGCGGTAAAAGCATAGCAGCTGCACCGGATCGGCGGCAGGCATTTGATTCATGCGTATGATTCGTGCAGACACAGCTCGTGAGCGGATGCAGATTAAAGCGGGCATGCGCTTTACAGCAGAATCAGTCAAAAGCGAAAGGAGATTTTTCAGAAAATGGGAGTTAAAGTTGCAAAATTCGGAGGTTCGTCAGTAGCAGATGCATTGCAGATAGAGAAAATCCGGAATATTATCGAGAAAGACGAAGACATAAAGTACGTCGTGGTATCTGCCCCGGGAAAAAGATTTTCCGAGGACAGCAAAGTCACCGACCTTTTATATCTCTGCAAGACCCATATTGAGCATAAAATCCCTTACGAGCAGATTTTCCAGGTTATATGCGACCGTTTCATGGCTGTGAAAGTCAATCTGGGCGTGGATATAGATCTTGAAGCGGAATTCGAGGAAATAAAGAAAAACCTTGAAGACGGTGCGACGGCAGACTATATTGCCAGCAGAGGAGAATACCTCAACGGCATGATTATAGCGGCATATCTGGGCTATGATTTTGTCGACGCGGCAAAGATTGTCAAATTCGATGAAAAGGGCAGGTTCATGGAGGAGCTTACTGACAAGGCTATCAAAAAAGAACTTGCGAACCACGAGAAGGCCGTTATTCCGGGATTCTACGGTTCGAAAATCGACGCTTCAGTGAAGACATTCTCAAGAGGCGGTTCGGATATCACAGGCTCAATCATAGCAAGAGCAGTCGGTGCGGATATGTACGAAAACTGGACAGACGTTTCAGGATTCCTCATGGCGGATCCGAGAATTGTCAAGGATCCGAAGCCTATCAGCACTGTTTCATATAAAGAGCTGCGCGAGCTTTCGTATATGGGAGCGTCGGTGCTGCATGAGGATGCGATTTATCCTGCCAGAGTGGCAAACATTCCGATTAATATCAGGAATACGAACAGACCTGAGGATCCGGGCACAATAATCACAGCCGCACCTGCAAAGCTCGAGGACGGACAGATAATTGCCGGAATTGCGGGAAGCAAGGACTTCACGGTAATCGCAATGTACAAGAGTCTGCTGAGCAGTGAAAGGGGCTTCATCAGAAAGCTCACGGGAATACTGGAGGACCACGATATCGCTATCGAGCATATCCCGACAGGCGTGGATACACTTTCGGTTGTAGTTGACAATAATGTGCTTGACGGCAGACTTGATGAAGTAATCGATGATTTCAAGAGACAGCTGAAGCCGGACACGATAGAAGTGTTCCAGAATGTTGCTCTTATAGCAACAGTAGGTCATGGTATGTCATCGAGACCGGGTGTTGCGGCAGCGCTCTTTACAGCACTGGCAAAGGAAAAAATCAATATCAGAATGATTGACCAGGGATCCAGTGAGATGAATATCATCGTCGGAGTTGAGAATAAGGATTTTGAAAAAGCCATTAAGGCAATATACGAGGCGTTCGTATCATAAATCCGGTTATGCTTTTAACGATGCGGTAGGCCT
>CAVECM010000073.1:0-11218 GCA_963614095.1 Bacteroidaceae bacterium | reverse complement strand
GTGTAAACAATGAATTCAAATGTAAAGAAGAAAAAGAAATCACTTTTGATTGCGGTCTGCATATTACTGCTGGTCGCTGCCGCAGTATTCTGCACTGTCGCATATCTGACTGCGAAAACTGATACTGTAAAGAACACTTTCACTGTCGGCGACGTTAATCTCACTCTCGACGAGGCTAATGTGGACGCAGACGGTCAGGCAATCACCGGCGATAAAGCTGAGAGAGTTCTTGGCAACAGCTACAAGCTTATCCCGGGCAAAACCTACGACAAGGATCCTACCGTGCACGTAACTAAAGGCAGCGAGAAAAGCTACATTCGTATGATTGTAAGGATTGCAAATGTGGACAAGCTCAAGGCTGCAATCCCTTATTCAACAGCTAATGACGATTACTACATCGGCGGCTATGAATATACTGATAATGGCCGTGTCTGGGTTAATAACCAGGATTCATGCTTTAAATTTACGAAGCTTCTCGGAGGCATGGACGATAGCAAATGGATTAACTGCGGAGCTACTGACGTGAAGCCTAAAATGGACAGTGCTACAACTCATGAGTTCTACGAGTTCCGTTACTATACTACTGTAGACGCTTCAGCAGCAACTGCAGATATTGATCTGGAGCCGCTCTTCACGACTATCACTCTGCCGGGCATAGTTGATGCCGACGGTCTCAAGGGACTTGCAGACATGGATATCCAGATTTATGCACAGGCAATTCAGGCTGAGGGCTTCGACACTGCCCAGGATGCATGGGAAAATGTTCCTATTGATCTGTATTAAGCAGCAGCATTATTAAAATCAAAGACTGATAAACATTGACTGAGCAATATCGTTCGTCGTTTATCAGTCTTTTTTATTTTATCGTTTTCCGGAATCCCTGCCGGGTCGCGAAAAATGAAACATATCTGCAATTGGCAGCAGAATCCCGGACAAAGCCCGGGTAACAAATTCATCACGGCGCAAATCTGATATAGTCAAAAGATCAGCAAATCAGCACAGACAGATTACGGCGACTGCATTTTTACATTGCAAACTGTAATCCGTCATTTAAAACGAACCCTCTGTATGTTAAAATCGTACTGTTGAGTCGCTTTAAGCTCTGAGAAAATTTTTATGACCTCAACGGGATCTCAACGATTAGACTATTAAATAAATTGCTGCCATTTATAGTAAACAAAATTTAAACGACCTCCCTTGAATCCGCGCGGATACTGCTGCGTCTCTTTCAGTCGAGTACTGCCGTTGTGACTGAGTGCCGTCAGATTTCGGCGCACCGGCTATTGCGTCAATCCATGCAGAAACAGCTGCTGTAATCGTCTGACGATGCCGAAGCTCCGAGAGCCGGCAATATTCAAAAGTTGTTCTTAAGGCTGCGTTTTTATTTTTTACTGTTTACTGTCAGTTGAAAGGATAAGACATGATTAGTTTTTTCATATGTCTGGTGCTGCTCATAGGCGGTTATTTCGTTCACGGCAAAATCGTAAACAACACATTTGCACCGGACGACCGGGAAACCCCTGCGGTACGAAACAATGACGGCGTCGACTACGTCGTCATGCCCAAGTGGAAGCTGTTTCTGATACAGCTTCTCAACATAGCCGGTCTCGGACCGATCTTCGGCGCTCTGCAGGGAGCCCTGTGGGGACCGATTGTTTTCCTGTGGATCACATTCGGCACCATCTTCGCCGGCGGCGTTCATGACTACTTTTCGGGAATGCTCTCCGCAAGAAATAACGGCGCCTCTATTTCGGAGGTCTGCGGCATTTATCTGGGCAATGTAATGAAAAACGTTATGCGCGTTTTCAGCGTCGTCCTGCTGATTATGGTAGGTGCAGTATTTGCAGTAGGCCCCGCCGGACTGATAAGCGTACTGTTTAAAAACCACGGAGCCGGCGGACTGCTGAGCGAGTCTGAGCTGTGGCTGTGGATTATTCTGCTCTATTATTTCGTGGCTACATTCGTGCCCATTGACAAAATCATCGGCCGGATTTATCCGCTTTTCGGGGTCTGCCTGATTATCATGGCGCTCGGCGTCATCGTCGGAGTCTTTACAAGAGGCGACTATACAATTCCGGAGATATGGACGCATTTTTATAATATGCATCCGAATGAGAAGCCTGTATGGAGCTTCATGTTCATCACCGTGGCCTGCGGTGCGATTTCCGGTTTTCATTCGACACAGTCTCCGCTGGCGGCCCGATGCATGAAATCCGAAAGGCAGGGGCATTTCGTATTTTACGGTGCGATGGTCTCCGAGGGCGTCATTGCCTTGATATGGGCTGCTGCCGGATGTGCGGTTTATCAGGTTACGGGAGGTCTGAGCACCGGGCTCGGCGCAGCACTGGCAAACGGAGAATCGGCTGCTGTCTACGATGTATGCATGAAAACCATGGGCGAGACCGGAATAATTCTGGCGATGATCGGTGTTATCGCCTGCCCTGTAACCTCCGGAGACACTGCATTCCGCAGTGCAAGGCTGGTGCTCGCTGACTGGTTCAGAATCGATCAGACAAATGTCATCAAAAGGCTGTGTCTGTGCATACCTGTTATAGCTGTCGGCGCATTAATCGGGCATATGGATTACTCAACCGTATGGAGATATTTCAGCTGGACCAATCAGACCCTGGCTGCGATAGTGCTCTGGACCGCCGGCATGTACCTGTACCGCGAAAGGAAAAACTACTGGATTACAGTCGTTCCCGCAGTATTTATGAGCGCCGTATCCATGACATATTTTTTCAACGCCGGCGAATGCCTGGGGCTGCCCGAGTCCGTCGCATACCCTGCAGGAATTATAATAGCAGCACTGCTTCTTGCGGTCTTTACATATGCTGCGAGAAAAACCGATAAGAGCTGCAGCACGGAAATATTAAAATGAAAGTGAGTTTATCATATGTTATTAAAACCGCGTCAGCTGGGAACTGAATCCCTGCCTGAAGATATACTGATTACTGACAGAAAAGAATGCCGGGAATTCGGTCCCTGCGGCGTCGGCAGCAGGGCTCTGTATCTCAATAATGTCCTGGCCGACAGAATATACTATGTACCCATCGGCAGCGTGCAGCGCGTTTTTAAAAGAATCGCCATGAGCAAAGGCGGTTTTACCGGAAAGGGCGCGTTCAGCACATTGTCATACCTCGTGGTTGAATACGACAACGGCAGGGAGAAGCAGTGTCTTTTTAAATATGAAGAGGATGTTGACCGGATTCTGGATTATCTGAAAAGCCGGTATCCGCAGCTGCCTGTACACAGCCGAGAGGCCGAACAGCGGCTGGCTCAGCGAAAAAAGCGACTTGCGGAGGAGAGTGCGATGCGGGATGTTCCCGATAATGTAAAACAGCACATTGCCGGGCTGCAGCAGGCGGAGAAGTATCTGCTCGCCAGACCGGAATTATATGCAGCCATGAGTCAGGCTGCAAAGCAGAAGCGTATCTCTGACATAAGCAATCCGTCCGGCAAATGGGCTGCACTGCTGATAATACTCATGGGTGCGGCCGCATCTGCCTATGGCATCTATGCTCTGCTTGCGCATGCCGGCGTCGGAATCTACTTCCTGGCATTCGGTCTTGCGGCGATTTTCATTTTCGCAGGAGCCAATGTTTTCCCTACATCCCGAAACAACCGCCGGCACATCGAGGACAGCCTGGCGGAGGCTGTTGCTGCTATGGATGAGTATATAAAAGCCTGCCCCGGGTTTCCTGTGCCGGCGTATTATGCCCATCCGGTCGTGCTGAAACGTATGCGGGAGATTCTTTATAAAGAGCGCGCCGATACTGTCTCCGGAGCACTGCAGGTTCTTAAGGATGATTTGAAATCGCTTAATTCTGATGTCACGGTTGAGCAGGACGAGTACGATGAAATCATGGCCATAAAGCCGCTGTTTCTGGTAATGGATTACCGCTGAGGCATCATGTAAAGCGCAGCTGTCATATAATACGCGGCATCATGTGAAACGCAGCTTTTCCAGACTGCAGAAGCAAAAGAGGGCGCCGCACTGACGGTTTATTATCCGTTAATGCGGCGTCCTTCTGCGTTTATATTAGAAAAAGTATGGCCTGTCGTGAAACAGTTTTTTCAATTTTTCAAGTAGGTTCTGTGAGCTTGTTCAGATTCTGTTAATCATTTCTTCCAGTCATTTTCCAAATCACTTCAGCTGTTACACCATTAATAAATCACTGTTACAGTAACATCTTTTTCAATTTCAAAAAAAGATTTTCCATCAAAGCACTTATCCGAGAGAACTGCATCAATAACGACTTGTGGAATGTCACCTTCAACATTAATTTCATGTTTACTAATACACTTTTCTGAATTAGGCGTGCAATCCCAGATCACAAGGTAATCTTTACTGTCATTGATTTCCGGCTGCAGCACATAAGTTGTACCCTTATATTCAAATTCTGCCTCATGGCAATGAGAAATCAATTCATACAATTCATCCATTTTAATTCCGTTCATTACTTAACCCCCTTAAATAATGATTTGTATTTTTCATAAAGTGCATCACCCGGATGAAGAATTTCAGGTGTCTTGCTGCGCTTTCCATCCGTATAATAGTGCACATGAAGAGACTTCTTGCCATCATGAACTCCATAATCTATGTCAAATCTTGGTATTCGATCTTCTCCAAATACTCGAAGTTGATCAAAGTCCCCATTCTTTCTGTATAGAAGGTACGATGTTCCCGGTGTATTTGACTGTTCCGGCAATCCGTCAAAGCACCAGTCAAAATCATCCTCTTCACACCATGAAGCTACTGGTACAACATCAAAATTATTAATTTGCAAGTAGTAAGCCATGACACGGTTTCTTGTGCAATTCCATATATTCTGCCCAGGTAAAAGCTCCGGCAACATAGAATAATCTGTTGTTACTATCCCCGCATATTTTTTAAATTATTAAAGCTCTGCTCAGGATGATTCCAAAAGTTTTCAAATAGTGAATCGTCGATAAAAAAATCAATCCAATGCTTTTGCGGTTTACTTACACCTTTCCGTTCATTGAATCCAATTACATCATGAGGTATAGACTGAGTTGCTTTTAATTGCGGTAAACGATATTTGCCTACTAAAGCAGCATCATGCCAATAGTAAGTTTTAAATACGTCATATTTTCTGACGCCTGTCTTTAGCATGTCTGATCCTTTCCCCTGCACTGCAGGCGTAAATTTTATTGATATTCAGAAACAGATATGCTAAAATAAATAAACGATTAAGTTGATATCTTAGCATATCTAACAAGATAGAGAGCATTTCATTGGTTGCGCCAACAACTTATGAAATGCTTTTTACTTTTACAATCAAATCACACCACCATCTTTCAAATAAATTCAATATCAACTACGGATAATTTCAAGCAAATCAGCATAATAATATGTTCGATTTTTTTTCTTATTGTCCGTGTATAATATTCTGTTTTCCACCAAAAGATTTAAATACCTGTTTACTGTTGTAATCGGAACTGATGTTTTTTCCGACGGTTGCCTTGCTGTAACAGCAGGGTAGCTATACAATGTATTTATAATATCAACCATATTGGAAGAACGAGACAGGTTACAAGCGACTTCCAGATGATTACCATAAAGGTTGTTTATTGAAGTAATTGTCTTAATATATTTGTCACATTGCTTTGTTACAGTAGATAAGAAAAATCTTATCCATTCATTCCAATCACCTTTAGTTCTGATACTATTCAGCAAATTGTAATAACGGATTTTATCATGTTCTAAAGCTTCACTTATAAAGAAGCAAGGCAATTCAATTTGATTCTGATAAAATAAATACATCGGAATCAGCATTCTGCCTACACGACCATTTCCGTCCATAAACGGATGTATTGTTTCAAATTGGGCATGAATTATCGCCGTCCTGACAAGTGGGCGATAATTATCAGCCGGACTGTTGATATAATCTATAAGATTACTCATTAAACCAAGAACTTTCTCGGCTGCAGGCGGTACAAATGTAATAGAATGAGATTTATCATTCTTCCCAATATAATTCTGACTTTTTCTGTACTTCCCTATTAATTCCGGCTTTCTTACGTTACCAGACATTAAAGCCTTATGAATATCAAAGAAAAACTCATTAGAAAATTTGCTTTTTCTTAGCATATCATAGCCTTTTATCGTTGCGGCATAGTAGTTTTTAACCTCATTAAGATTCCTGTCCTTATCGTTAGGTGTGACCTGGTTTACAAGAACGCCGTCTAAGGTTGCTTGTGTTCCCTCAAGCATTGACGAGGCAAGGGCTTCCTTTTGCTGAAGCGTAGGCATAAACCATGAACTGTCAAGTTTACTGTCTTTTATTTTCTCTTTGTATACCTCTAGCTTTGTGGTTGCATCAATTAACTCATCAAAAAAATAGGTCTGGTCAATGATTCCACCTTTAAGAGGTAATAATTCGGCATTAAATGCTTTATTCATAACATCTACCTCCAACTTCTATGGTAACAATTATACTCGTTATAGAATCAGAAATTAAGTATTTTGGTTTTTTAATCGTGTTTTTTGCAAATTATTGTTCATATCCTCGAGAAATGTTTTTTACACATTTGTCTGACCGCCTTTGTCAATCACATCTTTGAGCTTCTTTGGCTGAAAGCCACCTCCTTTTCTATCATCAGATTCTTCAGTTCCTGGACTAGTTCATTGCATCTGTCCTTTTCTTCGCTCACGCTCAGTTTCATCCATTCGATTTTCTCACCTTTTGCAGCTAGAGTACATATCCGCAGCAGTTGTCATAAAACTGATGATATGATATGACAAGACCGGATGAACGAGGGTAAAACGGATATCATCAAGATATCCGAAATGCTTATGGATGTCTTTGAGCCCACCATTTTCAATGAAATCCTGCCGGTATCTTTATCTTCTGCTTCGTTACGACCGGCATCCATCGATTATTATTGTTACAGCTGCATTCAGCGATTGGCAGCATCGGGCACCTGATAATTTTTTCACACACTATACACGAAATCTGCTATAATGAAAATATCAAGTGTATTACTGAATGGAAGTTTACTGCATTTTTATGGAAGCAAGAGGAGCGCAGCATGAGAATTTTTGAAAGCAGAACCGGAAACACCGTCACCCTGAGATTAAGAGGCAGACTTGAAGTCAACACCGCGCCGTACCTGCGCGAGGCAATGGAGAAAATCAACCCCGAAGAAGAAACGCTTGTACTGGATCTTTCTGAGCTGGAGTACATCTCCGCGGCAGGTGTCAGAGAGCTGATGATATGCCAGAGCCGGATGGGTGAAGATAAAATGGATATCATTAAAATATCCGAAACGCTTATGGATGTCTTTGAGCTCACGGGATTCGATGAAATCCTGCCTGTATCAAGAGAAGACGTACAGGTGCCGTCATATATGGGCGTATCATTCAAATCGCTGCTGGAGCAGAAGGCTGCCGCTAAAGGCGACAAGGTCGTCCTGGTGGATTACGACAGCAGCTGGACATGGAGCCAGATAAACAAATGCGCACAGATTATGGCTGTTGACCTGTCGTATATGGGTGTAAAGAAAGGAACGCGTGTAGGTCTGTGCGGTGTCAATTCAGTCGGCTGGATAATATGCTTCTTCGCACTGCAGAAGCTCGGCGCCATGGCGATACTGCTGAATTTTGCACATAAACCTGCTGAAATCGCCAGAATCTCCGGCCTCGGAGACATCGAATATTTCTGCTATGGCAAGATGACTGCCATGACAGATGAGTTCGCATATATCAAGGAAGTCAGAGCCTGCGAAAACAACAGGATTAAGAAATTTTTCAGCATACAGAATCCTGTGCTGTACCTGCAGCGTCTGGGCGAATATGAAATCGTCAAGGACTACTACCATGAACCCGTGGACGCCGATGCTCCGAGCGTAATGCTTTACACCTCAGGCTCCACAGGCACGCCTAAGGGTGTTATTCTGTCCTCGTACAATCTGCTGCGCTCCGCTGATGTAAGCCGCCAGGCCCAGCATCTGACCGAAGATGACCGACTGTGCCAGGCTCCGCCGCTTTTCCATATATTCGGTCTTGTGTTCGGACTTCTTTCATTCCTGCTGGCCGACGCAAAGGTCTATCTGCCGAAAACCGTCCACAGCTCTGATCTGCTCCGGACTATCGAGGAAAACAGATGCACGGTCTACCATGCCGTGCCGACAATGATGCTGATGCTGCTGGAAAGCCGCGATTTTGCACCTGAAAAAGTGGCATCTGTCCGCTGCTCCATGCTGGCCGGAGCACCCACCAGCCCTTCTCAGATGGAGCACATGCAGGAAATGATGCCCGGCAATCACTTCATGCAGGTCTATGGTCTCAGTGAAATCGCGCCTGCCACCATCACCGAATACGGCGATACACAGGATCATCTTCTGAATTCCGTGGGCAAGCCTGTTATCTGCTGTGAACTGATGATAAAAGATATAAGTACCGGCAGGGAATGTGCTCCCGGTGAGATGGGTGAAATCCTGATAAAGGGCTTCAACATGATGCTGGGATACTACAAGCTGCCGTATCACAGCCAGCCGATTGACAAGGACGGATGGCTTCATTCCGGCGACCTGGGGCTGATAACAGAGGACGGATATCTTAAGATTTGCGGAAGACTGAAGGAGCTGATAATCAGAGGCGGGGAAAACATTGTTCCGAACGAAATCGCGGATGCCGTAGTCAAGCTGGACGCCGTTGAAGATGTAAAGGTTGTCGGCGTACCGAGTGATTTCTACGGCGAGGAGGTTGCTGCCTGCATCAGACTCAGGGAAGGCGCAGTGTTCAATGAAGAGGAAGCGAGAAGGCTGCTGTCCGACAGTCTGGCTCAGTACAAAATCCCGACGTACTTCTTCTGCTATGACAGCTTCCCTACGCTGCCGAGCGGCAAGATGGACAGCGTCCGCCTGAAAAAAGAAGCCGCCGAAAAGGCTGCCGCGATTACGGGTGCCGGACGATAATACGACAATCGGGCTGAGGAACAGACGGTTCATTCTCCGTCTGTACCTCAGCCCGATTCAATTACTGTTAATTCCGTGCAGCCTGCGTTACTGTAAATATCCTGACAGCTCAAGCTGTGCCGTGCACCGCAGCGTTATTGCTGCTGACTGATGCGAGCGTTTAAGCTGTTGACCGGTGCGCGAGTTTTTAAGCTGCTCCTCTGCAGCTTAAAGTCCTCTCGTGCGTTTTATATCGGCTCCGATTAATAGCTCCCCTCGTGCACTTTACAGCTCTGATTGTGCACTTTACAGCCCCGATTAATAATTTTCCTCGTGCACCTCAAAATAGCTCTGCGGGTGACTGCATACCGGACATACCGCCGGAGCCTTTGTGCCCACTGCGATATGGCCGCAGTTTCGGCACTCCCATACCTTTACCTCGCTCTTTTCAAACACCTGTGCCGTCTCCACATTCTTGAGCAGTGCACGATATCTTTCCTCATGATGCTTCTCGATTTCACCTACCGCTCTGAATTTTGCGGCGAGCTCCGGGAACCCCTCTTCTTCTGCGGTCTTTGCAAATCCCTCATACATATCTGTCCACTCATAGTTCTCACCCTCTGCAGCTGCTGCCAGATTCTGCGCTGTGTCACCGATTCCTGACAACTCCTTGAACCACATTTTCGCATGTTCCTTTTCGTTGTCCGCAGTCTTCAGGAATAGAGCCGCTATCTGCTCATATCCTTCCTTCTTTGCTTTTGATGCGAAATATGTATATTTGTTTCTTGCCTGTGATTCTCCTGCGAATGCTTCCTGTAAATTCTTCTCAGTCTGTGTTCCTGCGTATTTGTTTGCTGCCATTGTTTTTTCCTCCGTTTCTTTTGTATTCTTTTGTGATTTCCTCTGATTCCGGTGCCGGGTGTCTGCATTTTGAGCGCATAGGTATAGGGCACTCCGACGGTTCCCTGTGTCATACTTCTCGGGTTCATAATTCCCGGAGCCAGACTTCCCGGGTTCGTAGTTTCCGGTCCGCAATTCCCGGGGGCATAATCATGCCTTTTCTTTTCCTGTCCCGCATGCGGGACAAATCCCTTTGAAGAAGATATCGTAATCCAGAAATTTCATCCCGTTCGTACTGCGGATTTTCCCCTTGAGATCCGGCACCTCGTCCATGTCAACGTCAGACACTTCACCGCACACCACACATCTCACATGGTAGTGCTTTTTTAATGTAAAATCGAAGCGGTCCGGTCCGTCCGGCACTTCGACTCTGCGGACAGCGCCTTCTTCTGCAAGGATTCCCAGATTTCTGTATACGGTTCCTTTCCCTATTGACGGGTATTCTTTCTTAATGTTTTCGTATACCTCATCCGCCGTCAGATGCCGCTTCAGCTCACGCACCGTTTTAAGAACAAGTTTTTTCTGGATTGTGTTCCTTCTTTCCATCTCTCCTCCTTATCAGGATTCTTTCTTAATTAGGATTATATTTTATTTGACCATTTTTGTCAACAATAAATTCAGCTGTGTTTTTCTGCTCTGTTTCAGCAGTTTTTTTGTTAACTTCCTGAATGTTAACTTCCTGAAACAATCCTACTCAACAACAAAACGAGCCCGTTCTGGTCCGCTGTCGGTTATCTGTTCTCCATGCTTAGAAATTCCATGATTTCTTCATATGCCCGATTGCTTTTATCAATCGCATCCATAAGTTCCTTTGACTGAAGTTTTTTCTTTTCTTCCATCAGATTCTTCAGTTCCGAAACTGCTTCATCGTATCTGTCTTTTGCTTTGCTCACTTTCAGTATTGTCTTCTGTGCTTTAGTCACCGCATGGTCAAGCCGGTATATGTTATCCATATTCCTGACCATCTCTATCTTCCCGAGCTCCTTGAGTGCTGCAGGCACGTTCATATAGTTCGGAATGCTGCTCATACCCTCTGCTGCCGTCATTTTCTCTGAAATTAAGACTCTTTCTTTGATACAAAAGCCGGCCGCATAATCATAGGGGTGTTGCGGTGTCGTTTGGGGTGTCGGTTTTATAGACTGGCGCTATTTTTATGCTTATTTCTGCTTCTAAAAGGAGCGCAAATTCAAGCTTGCCGCTAATGAATAAAACGAAAAAATCCTGACACTGATATCAGAATCGGCAGCAAGACTTATGAATCATTACAAATACATGGCTTTAAGTTAAGTTGCCGGCATTAACGGAATCGGCCCTAAAAAAGCTCGCTCAGATGAGCGATGAGGACTTTGACAGTTGATGGAAATACTCTGCGCAGAACAAAAGACGATGCCCTGCC
>CAVECM010000072.1:0-11310 GCA_963614095.1 Bacteroidaceae bacterium | reverse complement strand
CTCCCGAATCAAGCTGGCTCTGTATTCCGACAGCCGTGTTTCCGTTAATACCCTTGTTTACAGCTGTATATCCTTTTTCCTTCGCAAGAATATTTACAAAGCATTCGTCTATAAGCTGTTTGCCTGCTATGACATCTCCGTCCGGATCGTCCGGCGGTGCATATCCGTAGGTGATGCTGTCTCCGAGTGCGAGGTAAATCGGCTTGCTGCTTTCTGAGTTTTTCGTCGTATCTGTACTGCCTGCATAGGCAAGGCAGCACGAAAAACTCATAACTGCTATCATCGCTGCAGCGATGACTGAAATAAATCTGAATCTTTTTTTCATGTTCCTCTCCGATAATAAAATGTGCCTTTAATTGAATTTTTCAGTTAATTTTACTGCATCAGACAATCTCTGCAGAAAACCCACGCCTTATTCTATATCCGACGATGCCGGCAGTCAAGTTCATATCTGAAAATTTCCTTATGCTTATAATCAGAGCTCCTCAACAAAGCACACGCCTTCCAGCTTCTCCAGCCTTTCAACTGTTTCATGATGCGTCACACCCTTCGGCAGGTGCAGCGAAACATTAAAAGATATTGCCGACGGTGTAATCGGCGGTGTCTGGCTCAGATGGGATTCATAAAACGAATACTCAAGAGATGTTATATATCTTTTGATTTTCCTGAAATTTTCTATCGTATCGACTTCTATATAAAGATCAATGACTCTGGAATTCCTGTAAAAATAATTCTCCACCTTGGGAAGCATTGCCATGCTGACAAAAATCACAATTGCCGCAATGCAGGCACCTGAATAAAAGCCTATCCCCAGCGCCAGCCCCAGACATGCGGATGCCCAAAGACCTGCAGCCGTTGTCAGTCCTTTTATCTTGCTCCTGCCTGTGACCAGAATAGTGCCCACACCCAGAAAACCAACTCCTGTGATAACCTGTGCTCCCAGTCTCGCAGGATCACCCGCCTCAAATGTCTGCAGCATATACTGATTGGTCATCATTGCCAGTGCAGCTCCCACACAAACGAGGATGTATGTCCTGAAACCTGCGGGATGCCTGTTGGCGCCTCGCTCAAGCCCGATTATACCGCCGAAAACCAGTGCCAGCGCAGTTCTCAGCAGAACCGAAATAATATTGATTTCATAAATTGAATAATGCAGCAGACTCATCTCAATCCCCCCTGTAAATCAATTGCTTTTTCCTGAAAGCAGATATTTTATTGCTCTCCAATATACATCAGACCCGGCAGCACTCAGCAGATGAAATTGAACCATCCCATCTCCTCTTCCATGATATCCTCCTCCATCTCGGCAATGCTGTTCATCGGAAACTCGGAGAACTCATCGCTGAGCCGTTCGTACCACTCCTGCAGCTCGTCGTCGTCCATATCCTCCCACGGCTGGACATATGTGCAGTATTTTTCCCTGAAGCTTTCATACATGGCCTCCTTATTTATGTAAAACTCAGGTCTGTGGTTTCCGTGCCCGGCACTGCCCATATCGAATATCACATATAATGTATCCGGCAATCTGTCCGGAAGCTCTGTCATGTTCCATAGAATATCATTTATCTCGATTTTCCTGAACTGTCCGCCGTAATAATCCCTGAATATCAGATCGACGAAAATGCCCAGCTCGGTTCCTGCGATATCTTCAGAATCCAGCGTTCCTGATACAAGCTTTGCTTTTATTTCACTCCAGCTTCCGCTGTCCGGTCCGCTTAAAACATATACAGGCCAGCTTCCTATCCTGCCGGATCCATTGCCCGCACCTTCCGGCATTATATAATCATACTGAAGGCCTTCACCTTTTGTTTCAACAGTAGGCACTGCACAGAAGCCCGCACTCTGCAGTTCTCTGATCATTGTTTCTCTCGTCATATTATCACTCCCGTTTTGAAATGGCACGAATAGTTCTGCTCTTTCCGGATTCTATTATAACAGATTTTTGTTTGAGTTGTTATAATGCTGATGCCGAAATACCCACTCAATTCCATTAATCATTTCGTCAGCCATTCTGCGTATATCACATAAACTGTACATTCACGCCTGCGGGGTCCTTGACAAAGAAAAACTTCACCTGCGGCATGGGCGAAATGAATGGTGTCGGCTCCAGCCCATCTGCAGTCATTTCCGCGTGCAGCTCTTCAAGATTTTCCGTATGCAGCCCGATTGAAAAAATCAGACCGCCTGCCTCGGCATTATTCGCGGCGGCATTCCCCAAAGCACAGTTTCGCGCCGGCGCATCGCCCGTGCTGCGAGGCACCGTCTGCAGATTTTCTATAATCTCGATTTGTGTGTCTCCCTCCTGTTCACCGAGGAAAACTATATTTTTGCCGTTCGGTCTCAAATCTCCCAGGATTGCCATTCCGGCATATTTCTTGTAAAATTCGATTTCTCTCTCAAACTCTGCAGTCTGAATAGTCACGTGCGTCATTTTCATGTTTCTCATTCCTTCCTTCACATTCCGGTTATGCATTATCAATTCTGCATGCATTCCCGTGTCTGCATAATCTCACTCTCAGATACTAAACTCTTCTATTTTTTTCTGCCGCTTTTATCTCGAAACATTCTGATTTTTCACTTTAAGATTATCACCTGCTGTTGTTTCTGTCAACGAAACGTCATATATGGCGAGCGAATTCGCCATATATGGTAAATTTCGTCCGAAATCTGCTGAAAAATGCTGCGGAATTCCGTATAAAAAAGGCCGGGCGTAAAAGCAATCATAACAGGTAAAGACATGACCGGCGGAACCGGCAAGCCTGCGAACGCTCTTTCAATCATATGGGAAAATCTGCCGTACAAAATTCCGAATCTGCGAATGGAGGCATGGAGAGTCTATACCAACAACACTGTTGCCGGCGCCATGAGAGGCTATACATCATGTCAGGTGCACTTTGCATGTGACTGCCATATGAATAAAGCCGCCATCGACCTCGGCCTGAATCCGGTGGAGTTCAGAAAAATGAACAGCGTTGAAGACGGCTGGAAAACCGCAACAGGTCTCAAGGTCACCAGCTGCGCTATGGTGGACACGCTCGACGCAGCGGCAGAAAGAATTGACTGGGAGCACAGTAAAAACAGCCTCGAAGAAAATGAAGGCATCGGATTCGCGGCATCCGGATTTGTTTCCGGAACAGGATATGTGGTGCTTACAACGCCGAAAAACTGTTCGAACTTCTCAATCTGCAGACTGGACAGGCGCGGAATGGCAACGCTTTACTCGGGTGCCAACGATATCGGTCAGGGACTTGATACTGTCATGACTGTATGCGCGGCTGAAGAGCTCGGTCTGAAGCAGAACCAGGTAAAAATCTGTGTTGCGGACACCAATCTTTCGCCGTTTGACACGGGAACTCTCGGAAGCAGAGGAACTTTCCTGGCCGGCAACGGTGCGAGAAGAGCCGCTGCCGATGCTGCAAGGCAATTAAAGGAGACAGTTTCATCCAGACTGAATGTGGCGTGCGATGAAGGAAAAAGCAGGCAGATAACATCTTAAATCCACTTGATAAAAGTGCGGCAGTTATTGAAAAAACCAGACAGGTTTTTAATGAAATCACGGCTGCCGGGTAACATCCGGCAGCTATTTGAGAAAGCCGCAATGGTTAATCGCTTCATATGGCATAATCGCTCCATACAAAATCAGCAGGCTCTGGTGAATAATCGGAACCTGCTGTCTTTATGCATAATTCAATAAAATTTTCTCTGCGTCTGAGGCAGTTTTTTATACTGCTGCTTTTTTGCCTGTCATGTGCTCTATTGTAAACACATATCCGCATGCATTGCAGCTGCCTTCAGCAGCTTTCCTGCCTTTTTCCATATGATCCGGTGAGAATTTCTCCAGCATCTTGTACATAACCTGCAGCTTTTCTTCTCTGTCTTCAAGAACCTTCACATGACCGAAAGCAATAACGCTTGAGAATACCGACGTGAATTTGTCACTCTTGATATCGTCCTTTCCCACAACGCTGAAAGCCGCTTTATCGTCTCTTGCTATGCAGTCAACCTTATAGCCCTCGCCTGCCCCGTGGAAATAAATCTTGCCGTCGTTATATACGAAGTTAACCGGAACTGAATACGGATATCCGTCGTCACCGTTCAGGGCAAGTGTACCGTGTGTGGCATTGCCGAGGAGCTCCTCTATTTCCTCAGTTGAAAGCGCCTGCTTCTTTAATCTCATTTCTCTGAACATAAATTTCTCCTTTCGTCTGCTGCGGACTCTCTTTGCAGCTGCTGCAGTGGTAATGCGGGCTGCAGCTGTTCCGGCATTAATGCCGCCGGCCGGTCTGCTTTACCTGTAATAAACTCTGTTTACAGAAAATATTATATCGGCAGACCGCCGGTTAGTCAATGCCCCCCTGCAGGAGCATTTCCCGTTTTTAAGCTGCAAAAATCCCTTTACATCAGCATAGTATAAGTATATAATCATTACAGCATAAGCGAATAATTATAATTAGTTCCGAAATCTCTAGATTCCGGAAGGGGAGTTTTATATGAATCAGCCAACGGAGATACAGTATATCAAGGCCATCGCCGGAGCGAGGAACATATCCGCAGCCGCTGAAACGCTTGGAATTTCACAGCCGGCGCTGAGTGCATACCTGAAAAAACTTGAAAATCAGATCGGCGCCATGCTGTTCGACCGCTCAAAAAAACCCCTGTCACTGACAGAAACCGGGAAGGCATATCTGCAGTATGCGAATCAGGTGGAAGCTCTCAACCGTGAATTCATGAAGCAGGTTTCAGATCTGGAGGAACTGAAATCCGGAACCCTGACCATAGGCGGAGCGAGCTTTTTCAATACCACCTATATTCCGGGAGCTGTTGCCGGATTTCTGACAGAATATCCATGCATCGATGTTGAAATCATTGACGGTACCGTTCCGGAGATATCCGTGGCTGCTCTCAACGGGAAGGTTGACATGTTCATCACTCCCACGGCAGAAGACACCGAGCGGTTTTTCTATGAAAAACTGCTGGATGAAAAGATCTTTGTCGCTGTACCTCCCCAGTGGAAAATCAACAAAGTTCTGGGACAAAAGCACAGCGGCGCATCTGATAAATGTATGCAGGGCGGATATAAACGGCTTGATGCCGAGGACTTCATACTGCTGGAAGATGAAACATTTATCCTGCTTCACAAAGGACAGCACATCGGCCGGAAAATGGCGCAGCTTTTTGAACGGCACAGCCTGAAGCCAAGGCATACAGTTCTGGTGGATCAGACAATGACAAGTCTGGCGCTGACAAGAGCCGGTGTGGGAATTTCCCTCATTACCGAAAGCACGATAAAAGGCAGCGGCCTTGCTGATCCGCCCTGCCTGTACCTGGCGGACGAGGACATATGCTCACGTGAAATATTTGCCGCTTATCCGAAAAACAAGTACTGCTCAAGAGCAACCTCAGAGTTCATCAGAATTCTGAAGGATAACAACCGGGCTGCAGTCGATTCAATCGCTTGAGCAGACCGGAAGACTGCACTGAATCACAGCTGCTGAAGCAAGCCAGCCGCTGCCGGGAAAAGCCGAATCACAACTGACGGGTAAAAATGATAATCCCAAAAGTCTGCACATCCGCAGTATGCCGGCCGATAAACAATCAATAACCCTTCAGCCGGATTGCCGATTACAGAAAACAATTAACTTTACAGGAAGGAAAATGTCTTAATTTCAACAATTGAAGATGAAATTTATTATTGACATTCAGAGAACGAATAATGAAAAGAAACAAAGGAAGCAGCAACAAAAGAATCATATATCTTATAATAGGACCGGCACTGTTTTTCGCATGCGTTTTCCTGCTGCCGGAATCCATATTCGCCACGCCCGAGGCAAGAGGCGCCATCGGAACCATTGCATGGATGGCCTTCTGGTGGATTACGGGCCCTGTCGATTTTGCCATTACCGGATTCCTGCCCATTGTCATAAATGCCCTGTTTCAGATGGCGGACATGTCTCTGGTTATTTCCAACTACGCTGACGAAATAATCCTGCTGCTGCTGGGAGCGTCCCTCATTACGGCGGCCTGGGAAGAAACCGGACTTGATAAAAGAATCGCGGCTAAGTTTCTGTCGCTCATCGGCAACAGCATGCGCGGACAGATTGCTTTCTGGTTCCTGCTTACAGCCATATTATCCTCGGTGCTGCCGAACGCAGTAGTCTGCGCTGCCATTACACCTATCGCGGTATCTATGCTCCGGTACGTCGGAATCAATGAAATCGGCGAAAGCAAGAACGGTTCACTGGTGCTGCTGACAATCGCATACGGCGCCGGCATCGGCGGTCTGGCATCGCCTCTGGGAGGAGCTATGAACCTGGTGGCGGTACAATATCTGCAGCAGGTAACCGGTGAAGAATTCATGTATCTGGAATGGGTCATCCGCTTCCTGCCGATAATGATTGTCCTGGTAGGCAGTAATATCATATATCTGATGTTCTGCTGCAAAAAAGAAGACAATCTCGGAGGATCAAAAGAATACTTCATTAACCAGTATAAATCCATGCCGAAAATGTCCATGGAAGAGAAATGGGCACTGGGTCTTTTCCTGGCGGCAACGGTTCTGTCCTTCAGCAGACAGCTCTACGAGGATTTTCTCCCGGGGCTGAAGCCGGCATATGTCTTCATTGCATGCGCGGTTCTCTGCTTCGTAATACAGAAGAATAACGGTGAAAGACTGATGACATGGAAATTCGCACAGGGCAAGGTTGTATGGGATCTTCTGTATATATTTGCGGGAGGTCTGGCTGCCGGCACTCTGATTAATGAAAGCGGCGCGGCAGAGGGCATCGGTGCAGCCATGTCCAGTGCCAATCTGAACGGCGGTTTTCTGACCGTGCTTATCATTGTCACCGTTACGCTGCTCATGTCGGACATCACCAGCAACACAGCTACTGCTGCGGTGGCACTGCCTATCGTCATCAGCATCGTAGACGGCATAGGCCTCAATCCGATTCCGTATATTTACATAGCAGTCATCGGGGTCAACATCTCCTATATGCTGCCGACGTCTATCCGTGCCATTCCTGTGGGATATGGTCTTGAACCGAAGTTCATGCTGAAGCGCGGCGTACCGCTGACCATCATCGTCATCATACTGATGTCCGTAATGGGATATCTGCTGATGACCTGCTGGCCGGCATTCAGCACAATATAACGGCGTCAGGAAATACGGTCATATAGTTATTGCTTAAACATGCAGTCTCCCGGTCAGCGCGGCAAGCACAACAAGCACTGCTGACGCAAGGACCGGGAACAGCATCGATATCAGCCGGTTTCTCCTGCTCTCCTGAATACCGAAGCTCATAACCGGAATCGAGACAAAGCATATAATGATGCTCAGTAAATGATGCGGGAAATCACCTGCACACTTTGCAATATACGTAATCCCCATGATGAACTGAATCGTATTGCCAAGTCCGAGGACAACAGCCCCTATGGTGTCCTGCCTTTTACAATAATAAGCGATAAACGCGCCCGGCAGAACCGCAAACGTCATCGGCAGCCATGTGGCTTTGTAAAATATAAGCGCCTGACTGAAAACAAGCGGCCCGAATAAAATCTCAACCGCATATATGACCGGCTGACTTATCAGAAAGAAAACAAAGCATTTCAGCATAGCCTCCATGTTTTTCCTGCAGTTTACAATTATTATGACCGCAAAAATGACCCACCACTCAAAATTTATCCCTATATCCTGAAACGATGTTTCATTCAGCGCCGGCACCAGCATTATCATTCCTGTATAAATTCCGGCAGCAATTGCGAATATAATCACTGTCAGCCAGCTCATTTTCAGATTTCCGTACATTTTCTTCAAAAGCCCGTTATTCTCCAACGTTTTCACCTCACATATTTTAAATTTGATATCTATGTTATTCTTGATTCTTCTTTCTGATACTATCATCTGCCGCCGCATTCCGCAACAGGAAATGCTGCATTGAAATAAGCGTAAAACTGCAAATTATTTTCAGCATCATCTGAGGCTCTGTTTTTCTTGCAAAAGCACTCATTAAGTGGTAGCATTTTAGGGTGATAATGTCATATATCAGAAGAGCCGGGCTCTTGATAAGGAGGTTTAAAATGTCAGCGGAAAAAGTTCTGAAAAGCAATGTTATTTACACAGGCAGAGACAGCCGGATTATCAGCGGAGGAGTCGCTGTTTCAGGAAACAAGATAACAGCTGTATGCGAGGGCAGCGAAATCGATAAATACATCGGACCGGATACAGAGGTCTATGAATTCAAAGACAAGCTTATCATGCCGGGAATTATCGACAATCACGTGCATGTGACCATGGGTGCGATGATGCACGACAACGACCTCAATCTTGAGGGAACAAAATCCGCAGAAGAGTGCGTTGAAATGGTCAGAGATTTTCTCAGAAGAAATCCGGATACGAGCCTGCTGGTGGCCTCCGGATGGATGATTTCCGCATGGGACAACCAGGAACTGCCGCGCAAGGAAATGCTCGACGAAATTTCCACGGAAATACCAATCTGTCTCGGAACCGCTGACGGATGGCTCTGCTGGGTAAATTCGAAAGCACTGGAAATGTTCGGTTACACTAAAGAAAGCATCACCGGCGACAAAGAAATATATGTCAAAAAGGATGAAGCCGGAGAGCTGACAGGAATGCTTTACCATACAGGATCCGATCCGGTATTTTTCATGCTTCTGAACATCGACAAAACGCAGGCAAAGGAAATGCTGAAATATTCACTCGGAATTTACAGCAGCTTCGGCATTACCGCAGCCGGCGATGTTTCCAACGAGCTCGAGATAGAGAAAGAGCCTAAGGGATTCAGACTTTACAGAGAAATGGAAAACGCAGGAGATCTCGACGTCAGAATGTATGTTTACCCTTCTATCGGGAAAACCGGCGATTTTACATATGCAAAAGAGCTGATGGATGAATACAGCGACGGTTATGTCATAATGCCGGGGCTCAAGGCATACGGCGACGGGGTTATCGATGCGCATACAGGTGTTCTTAACGCACCATACAACGACAAGCCTGAAGACCCTGACTACAATGCAGTGCCGATTTTTACACAGGAAGCACTCAGCGATATTATAACGAAAGCCAATGCGGCAGGATATCCGGTAAGAATTCACTGCACCGGTGACGGAAGCACAAGAATGGCGCTGAACGCATTCGAGGCATCGATAAAGGCCAACGGAAGACATGGGCTGAGAAACGGCATCGAGCATATCGAGCTGGTCGAGGATGAGGACTACCCGAGATTCGCAGAGCTGGATGTAATGGCAAACAAACAGCCGGCGCACTACTATCTCTGCACTGAGAAATTCATGCTGGATGCGCTGGGAGAAAGGCGCTGGTTCAGAAGCCAGCCGCTCAAGTCCCTTTATGACAACGGGGCGAAGGTTTCACTTAGCACAGATTTCCCTATCGTAGAAATCAATCCGTTCCATAATATGTACGTCGCAGTGACCAGACTGGATCTTGACGGGAATGAAATAGGCGCGGATATAAATGAGAAGATTGATATTTTCCGGGCCCTTTCCGGATATACTTATATGGGAGCGTACGGAATGGGAGTCGAGGATAAAATCGGCTCGCTCGAGGCCGGAAAGCTTGCGGATATTGCAGTTATAAACGGCAGAGTATTTGATGAGGAACCGGAAAAGCTGCTCGACAGAAAATCGGTTCTGACAATGATGGACGGTCGTATTGTATATAAAGACGAGCAGTAAACCGGCAAATCCGGGCGGAATACCCGTGATGCCTGCAGACCTTTGCTTCTGTTAATTCCGCGGTTCATAAAATCCCGCGCACAAAGCCGGCTGCAGGCGCACCGACAAATGTCTGAAGTTATTTTATATATTTATCTGCCTTCCGGAAAAAACACAGGGAGGCATTCAAGAGAGGAGATGAATTTTTATGGAGTATGGAATCCTGTGCGTGCTGCCGGTAATAACGATACTTGTTATTGCGGTTACTACAAAGCGCACACTGTTTGCCATGACCTGCGGCCTGGCCATGGCGGCAATGATTCTCGGGAACGGACCGACAGGCTTTGCCGGATCGTTTTTTGACAACATCTATGCGGCATTTATGAACGACTCGCTGCAGTGGCTGCTGATTGTTATAGCATTATTCGGAATTCTGATAATGCTGTATGAAAAAACAGGTGCAGTAACGGACTTCGGCTACTGGGCAAGTAAATTTATCAAGACCAAGAAGAGTGCACTGTTCGGCACATTTATTCTCGGAGTCATAATTTTTATCGATGATTATCTCAATAATCTCGCTGTCGGAACCACAATGAAGGGCATCACCGACAAGCTCGGGATACCGAGGCAGCAGCTGGCATATGTTGTAAATACCGTAGCTGCGCCGGTATGCGTGCTTATTCCGCTGTCCTCATGGGCCGTATACTTCGCAGCGCTGATGGGAGATCAGGGCGTGGAAATCAACGGTTCCTCAATGACTGCCTACATCCATGGACTGCCGCTGGCATTTTATGCATGGTTTGCAGTTATAATCTGTATTCTCCAGATTCTGGGCGTAATTCCGAAAATCGGTCCTATGAAGAAGGCTTATGAGCGATATGAGACTCTCGGTGATGTATTCCCTGCAGGAACCGATCCTGAACTGGTTGAGAGTGTGAAGGCCGGAGACGATGAGCAGGACGAAAACAGAAAGGCTCATCCGTGGAATTTCCTCGTGCCTCTGATCGTAATGATTATTGTGGCTCTGCTGGTCGATGTTCTCATGGGCTCGGCAGCAGGCGTACTTGTTGCATTCGCGATGTATCTGCTTGAAAAGAAAATGAGCTTCAAGGATCTTCTTACAGCCTGCTTCGACGGTGTGATGTCGATGGGATTCGTGTTTATTCTGTCTGTGCTGGCTTTCTCCGTACAGAATGCCAACATCGAGCTGGGACTGGCTGACTATATTATTTCAATCACAGAGCCTGTAATGAAGGGCGGATTCCTGCCTGCAGTGGTATTCGTTGTATGCGGTATATATGCTTATGCTACAGGATGCTTCTGGGATCTGGCTGCAATAATAATTCCTATCGTTATTCCTCTTGCGAATGCAATGGGAGTAGACCCGATTGTCACTTCTGCAGCTGTATTCTCCGGAGCCGCATTCGGAAGCAACACATGCCTCTACGGTGACGGCGTTATCATGTGCGCTCAGGGCTGCCAGATCAAGAGCCTTGATCTGATGACGACAACCCTGCCTTATGCCGCCATCGCGGGAGGATGCACTACGATATGCTACCTGATAGTCGGATTTGTCATGTAAATATCTGCACCAATCCGGAATCACCGCACAATGTGAAC
>CAVECM010000071.1:0-11450 GCA_963614095.1 Bacteroidaceae bacterium | reverse complement strand
GACCGGTATTAAGATTACACCCTTATGGTGTTTCGGTATAATATTTCCGCAACTCGGATATTATACCATGATTTGCATCTTTATGCCATATCAAACAGGACAGGCTTCACAGTATCTGTCTGCAGCACATGCTTCGTTGGTCCGAAACACTCAAAGACTTTGTTTTTCCATTCGTAATATGGTAATATAATAGATAATTCGAAAAAGGAAGGAACGAAATATATATTATGAAAAAACTCAGATTTCTCATCGGCCGTATATTCAGCATGAATTACAAGCAGTTGTTCGATACAGTGAAAAAAGTCCATAAGGTTTCAGGGAAAAACAGCATTGTGCTTTTTTTCGATATCATATACTGCGGCATCAGATACCAGGCTGGTTATGTCGATTATCTCAATGCGAGAATGGACACACTCAGCAAGGAAGAACGTGCCGACGTCGTTACACGAGGTGTCAACAATCAGTACGTCGTGAAGTACAACGACTTCGATTATGTTCATTATTTTGTGAACAAGGTGGATTTCAATGAAAAGTTCAGCAGATACCTCGGGCGTGACTGGATGTTTGTAAAAGATGCATCACAGCGCGACGAATTCGCAGACTTTATAAAGGGCAAGACAGATTTTATTCTGAAGCCCATTGACGGCACTCACGGCGACGGAGTTGCAAAGCTCGCCGCCTCTATGGAGTCATTTGACGCCAGTCTTGACAAAGCCCCGTACCTTGCAGAGGAGCGTATAATCCAGACAGAGGAGATGGCTTCACTGAATCCGAGCAGTGTCAACACTATAAGAGCAATAACATTCCTGAAGGACGGCAAGGCTACTCTGCTGGCGGCATATATCAGAATAGGGCGCGGCGGCATCGTCGACAATTTCTGCAACGGCGGCATGCTGACGCCTGTCGATCTTGAAACAGGTACTCTCATGTACCCCGCTGTCGATGGTGAAAACATCGCCTATGATATTCATCCGCTGACGCAGAAGCCCATAATCGGATTTACTGTGCCGCAGTGGGACAAGGTTAAGGCAATGGCACTCGAGGCTGCACAGGTAGTTCCTCAGGTACGGTATGTCGGCTGGGATATCGCAGTTTCGGAAAACGGTCCGTGTCTGATAGAGGGCAACGAATATCCGGGACACGTATTCTATGTATTTGCGGAGCATCACCCGGATCACAAAGGATGCAGACACATATTCGAGTCAGTTATGGACTGATGCCGCCGGGAGCGAGCTGTGTCTGACTCTCTGATTTTACAAAAGAGAAGCCGGTGCATTAAGGAATATACTCCATTAATGCACCGGCCTTTTTATTGTCATTTTGATTATTGTTCTGATTTACATCGTACCTGCTCACGACACCCTTCAGCCTTTGTTATGTTTCACATCAGATTGTTCTCATCAGTTCATCAAGTCTGTATTCATAGGCTTCTATGATTTCCTTTTCGAAGCACAGCGAATCGCTGACACCCATAAGTCTCAGGAGCTTCTTGGTGAAAAGCGGATTCAGTATCAGAAACGGTCCCAGCGAATAAGTCCCGAAGAAATTATTTCTGTGAATTCCTTCTCTGCTCGTTTCAGGATTCATTCCGATGCCCTTTTCTATCTCGATGAAGCTTTCGTCAAAATCACCATAGGCAAATGAGAACTGACTTCTGTGCCCCAGCATCGTGATATCGTCAAATCTGCCGACAAACTGTGAATTGTGGCGGTCTCTGCTCATATATCTGACTGAGTGAAAATCAAATATGCCGAGCGCATCGATTTTTCTGCCCGCATCTTCTATATAATTCCCGAATATCTCGACTGCATTTCCCGTAACCAGAAATACCGTGCCTTTGTCAATAAGTTCAGTTATCCTACCGCGGTAACGGCTGAGTATGCCTATAATCTGCTCCTGCTTTCTCTCTGTGGTGCAGCCGAGGTATATCATGTCCACGTCCTCTGATGCAAAAGCCGGCACATCCTTGTGATTCGTGCCGATGACCTCGATTTCGCTGCTGCATCGCTTCAGATATTCCGCATTGTAGCTTTCTCCGTAAATATTGCAGAGTTCCGGAAAGAGTACCTCTACCTTTTTCATTTTGCCGCCTCCTCCTTTGCTCTTTCTACAATCTTGTCTCTCATATTTCTTGCCTTCGTCACATAGTCTATTTCAAAGAGCACATACACTTTTTCGATTCCGCTCCTGTCAACATGGTCGACTATATCTGCCTCATCCTCCACACATACGATTTTGCTTTCATCTATACCGGCAAGCAGCATTCTCAGCTTGTGGTTGAGATACATATGTCCTCCGACTATGATTTTTCTGATATTCGGACTGTTCAGGAATTCATAATCCGTCTCATAAAGCCATGTCAGCGTTTCGGTAGGATGATTCCTGTCCTGAACCTCATCGAGCAGCAGAACCACGTCCTTCACCGACGGCTCCTTTGCCATATATTCGAATACAGTCGAGGCCGCGCTCACATTCTGGCTTTTCGCACCGAATGTGAGATATTCTATTCCGTTGAAAGTAACACTTGTCTCTCTGATTTTAGTAACTCGCTGCGTTTTGAGAAAATCAGCAAGATCCTGTCTTTCGAAGCCCAGCTCTCTCATCAGTGCCGCAAACGACAGCACATTGAATGCATTGAAGACTGTGTCCGAAATCAGCGGATATGCGGTTTCCACGCCGTCCTCCCTTACAATCATCTCACGGCTGTCATAGTTTACCGATTCAGCAAAATACTTTGCATCCGGTGTCTTGAAATCACATGTTCCGCAGTAAAAATCACCTATATGTCTGTAAAACCTGTAGTTGTAATGGATATCGCCGCCGCATTCAGGGCATACCGCTATGTCCTTTACCATATTTTCAAACGGATTGGCTCCGATATCTGCCATGCCGTAAAACACGCGCCTTGCTCCGGAGTTCTTCGCCAGCTGTGAGCTTATCGGATCGTTTGCATTAAGAACAGCCACAGTCTTGTCTCCGAGATAATTGAAAGTGTTTTCAATGTGGTCGAATATGAATTCCGGATGTCCGTTTCTTCTCAGCGAGTCCTTGCAGATATTGGTCACCAGTATATAATCCGGTTCAATCAGCGTCATCGTGTCATCGAGCGTCTTTTCATCCGCCTCAAGCACTGCCGCGTCCATCTTCACAGGTCTGTTGAGAAAGTCCACGCACCTCATCAGATTAAGCCCGTAGCCGGCCTGAAGATTGGCGCCCCAGTCATTGAAGCTCACTCTGTAGCCGGCCTCAACCAGCTTGTTGTTGATCAGAGCCGACGTTGTCGTCTTGCCGTTCGTTCCGGTAATCGTTATGACAAGCTTCGGCTTGTTAATGTACTTAAGGAATTTCGGGCACAGCTTGTATGCCAGAAGGCCCGGCCAGTCATCCCGTTCACTTCCCTTCAGTCTGAAAATAAAAGCCACTATTTTCGAGATCCATAAAGCGATATAAAATCTAAGCATGTATCGTCCTCCGTGTATCGTATTGTTGTTCGTTATGTATCGTCCCGCTGCAAACAAGTGCTTTTATTGTATCATGTATCAGGGAATAATTCCACACCCCGCAATCAGTTATTTCCACTCTGCATGAAGGTGATGTCTATGCAGGGCCTCCGGCCGGGTTCGGCAGTTTTCCTGTAAAACCTCCGCCGGCTGACAAGCTTCATTATGCATACTTCTGCCCGTGCTGCATGAATAAAAACGGACGGCAGCGATGTCTGGCTCATCGATGCTGTCCGCTTCTGTTATGTATATTATTCTCCGAAGAGAGGGGTTGTGTAATATCTGTCTCCGCTGTCCGGAAGCAGTGCCACTATGGTTTTACCCTTGTTTTCAGGGCGCTTCGCAAGCTGCAGTGCCGCATTCAGCGCAGCTCCCGAGGATATTCCGACGAGAATCCCCTCCGTTCTTGCTATTTCTCTGCCTGTTTCGAAGGCATCATCATTGTCTGTCTTTATAATCTCGTCATATATTTCTGTGTTCAGCACATCAGGCACAAATCCTGCTCCTATGCCCTGAATCTTGTGCGCACCTGATCTGCCCTCGGACAGTACCGGTGACGACGCCGGCTCTACAGCAACAATCTTCACGTCAGGATTCTGTGATTTCAGGTATTCTCCCACCCCGGTAAGTGTACCGCCTGTACCGACTCCGGCGACAAAGATATCCACCCTGCCGTCTGTATCCTTCCATATTTCAGGACCTGTTGTCTCTCTGTGCACCTTAGGGTTTGCAGGATTTACAAACTGCCCCGGAATATAACTGTTTTCGATTTCCTTTGCCAGCTCCTCTGCCTTTGCGATTGCACCTTTCATACCCTTGGTTCCCTCTGTGAGCACAATTTCCGCACCGTATGCCTTGAGTATGTTGCGCCTTTCCACGCTCATTGTTTCAGGCATTGTAAGTATCGCACGGTATCCCTTCGCCGCCGCTATAGCCGCAAGACCGATACCTGTATTGCCCGATGTAGGCTCGATTATCACTGAGCCTTCCTTTAAGAGACCCTTCTCCTCTGCATCTTCTATCATCGCTCTGGCGATTCTGTCCTTTACGCTTCCCGCCGGATTAAGATATTCCAGCTTTACCAGGACTTTTGCCTCCAGATTGTATTTTTTTTCGATATTTACCACTTCAACAAGCGGAGTATTTCCTATTAAATTCAATATACCTTTGTTTATGTCTGCCATTTTGTTCAACCTTCTTTCTGATTATCCGAATGCGTGCCTGCTGCACACCTACTGCGCCTTTACAGCATCAAATGCGTCTTCAAGTGCTGTGATAAGGTCATCTATATGCTCTATGCCGATTGAGAGCCTGATAGTGTTTTCTCTGATTCCCTGCTCTTCGAGCTCCTCGGTTGTCAGCTGCGAATGAGTCGTGCTCGCAGGATGAATAGCCAGCGACTTTACATCTGCAACATTTGCAAGAAGCGAGAATATTGCGAGGTTATCTATGAATTTCTGTGCGGTCTGTGCATTGCCCTTTATCTCAAAGGTGAATATCGAGCCTCCGCCGTTCGGGAAGTATTTCCTGTAAAGCTCATGGCTCGGGTCGCTTTCAAGGGATGGATGATGCACCGCCTCAACCTGAGGATGTTTATCAAGAAATTCAACTATTTTCAGTGCGTTCTCAACATGTCTCTCCACTCTCAGTGAAAGTGTCTCCAGACCCTGCAGAAATATAAACGCATGGAACGGAGAAAGTGTTGCTCCCGTATCTCTGAGGAGAATTGCTCTTATATATGTAACAAATGCTGCCGGGCCGGCTGCCTCTGCGAATGATATTCCGTGATAGCTCGGATTCGGCTCTGAAATCCACGGATATGCGCCGGATGCCTTCCAGTCAAAGCTTCCTCCGTCAACTATCACTCCTCCGATTGCCGTACCGTGGCCGCCTATGAACTTTGTTGCCGAATGAACCACTATATCCGCGCCATGCTCAAGCGGCCTCAGCAGGTACGGCGTCGCAAATGTAGAATCGACTACCAGCGGAATATTGTGTGCATGTGCGATTTCTGCCAGTGCCTCTATGTCTATGATATTTGAATTCGGATTTCCGAGACTCTCTATGAATATCGCCTTAGTGTTCGGCTGTATTGCCGATTCAAATGCACCCTCTTCCGACGGATCGACAAATGTTGTCGAAATTCCCTGAAGAACAAGAGTGTGTGCCAGCAGATTATAAGTGCCGCCGTATATAGTCTTGGCTGCCACGATATGCTCTCCCTGTCTGGCAAGTGCCTGTATCGTGTATGTGATGGCCGCTGCACCGGATGCAGTCGCCAGTGCTGCCGTACCGCCCTCCAGCGATGCTATTCTCTGCTC
The DNA here is from genome assembly GCA_963614095.1 of Bacteroidaceae bacterium. Lineage (GTDB taxonomy): Bacteria > Bacillota > Clostridia > Peptostreptococcales > Anaerovoracaceae > Lentihominibacter. The sequence goes on along the minus strand of CAVECM010000071.1, from coordinate 5,629 downwards.
GAAAATATCCTGCGTCGGGTTGGTCAGTCTGCCGTATATATTGCCTGCATCTCTTAACCCGAATCTGTCCGCCGCATGCTGCGAATCATGGAAGACGTAGGATGTGGTCGCATAAATCGGCACTGCTCTTGCATCCGTTGCCGGATCTGCCTGTTCCTGCCCCACGTGCAGCTGTCTTGTTTCAAACTTTAACTCTCTATTCTTTAATTCTCTGTTTGCCATTTCAGTTTCCTCTTTCTTTTCTGTTTTGTCTGTACTGCCGTTTTTCTCCGGCTTTTTTTCAGCTTCTGAATTGTGCCGTTTTATTTTTCCGGCTTTTATTTCCGCAGTATCCCTGTGCGGAATGTGTTTTCTGTAATAATTTGAATTCTTTGGTTTCCGGATTATCCCGCACCGGTTCCGGAATGTTGATTTATAATCTGATTGTTCAGCGTCTGCTCAGCAGCGGCACATTCGATCGTCCCACCTTATATTTACTATGTAACTTATACTCATTGAATATGCCGCCTCCCTTCTGCGAATCTTTTCTGTACTCATTTCTTTAAAACCGGCCGTTTCTGAAGCCGTTTCGTTTATTTGGTTTTCCTATCTGTTTAGTATGGATTAAAGATATCATCTTTTCCCTACCATGTCAATAGGTTTTATGTGTTTTTTCGATTTTTATTGTTTTTTAGTCGAAAAATCCGGCAAATACCTTTATCACAGTGCTTATCGAAAAGCAGCGTAATATCACGTTTAAGATAATCGCTGATACAGCGCCGGGCGCCGCTTTTTTCCGCAATAAAAAAGCAGGTTTCCGGGTATCCGGCCGATACTCTTTACCTGCACCTTTATGATATAAAAAAACTAAGCTCTTTCTTTCAGAGCTCAGCTGTATTTTTTCAGATTGAATAATCGCATCCTGCCATTTCGTTATGGTGATCCAGCAGATCCTGCAGCGTGATATTATCCACATAGTCTGTAATTACTTTTTCCAACCCCTTCCAGAAGCTGAGAGTCGTGCATACATCACTCATCGCACACATATTTTCCTCATCCTCCAGACAGGACACCGGTGCAAGACTGCCCTCCATCGTGCGGAGAATATCTCCGACAACATATGCTTTCGGCTCTTTTGCCAGCTTGTACCCTCCGCTGTTTCCCCGCGTGCTTTTGAGAAATCCTGCCTTTTTCAGCTGAGGTATTATCTGTTCAAGATATTTAACGGTGATTCCCTGCCTCTTTGAAACCTCCTTGAGAGGTATATATTCACCCGTATTGTTAATCGCAAGATCGAGCATTACTCTCAATGCATACCGACCCTTTGTTGATATTTTCATAATGCGCCCTTCTTTCTGCCGGCGGCACCGACAGCTTAATGTATCCGCAGATACCGGCTCCTGCCGCCGCTGCGTGCTTCCGAAACCCGCCTGTTTTTAATCTGCAAAGATTCGAAATCTGCTCAGTTTTGATCCGCAGACCTTTGAAATCCGCCTGCTTCCGGATTCAAAATCCGCATACCTGTTAACTGAAAATCTATTCTTATTAATCACATAGGTTTTCCGTATATTTATATTTAACCATAAACATCAGAAAATTTCAATAGTGTCCCGTGAATCCGCCGGAAATGAATTTTCTCATTTCCGACACATAAAATAGTCCGGCAGGGTGAGCGTCCACGTTCAAGGTATACAGAAAATCAGGCAAAACCGGTTTTCACGTTTCAGCAAGGCAAAAGAACAGGGTGAGCGTCCACGTTCCATGCATGCAGAAAGAGAGGCTGATGCATTAACCGCTTCCGGCAGTCAATACATCGCCTCTCTTTATCTGCAGGTTTTATTGTCTTGTTTATCAGCTCAGCCGTATCATTCTGCTGTCAGTATCAGAAGTGCAGCTCGGTTCTCTGAATAAGATCCTTCTGCAGCGCCTCTCCGAGTTCAACAAAGTATGCACTGTATCCGGCAACTCTGACAAGCATATCACGGTAATTATCCGGATCCTTCTGGGCTGCCCTCATGGTTGCAGAGCTCATGATGTTGAACTGAATATGCATCGGATCATTTGCAAGATAACCGTCTATGAAACCTATCAGGTTGTCTCGCCCTTCTATGCCGCTGACTGCATTTTCCGGGAACTTTACATTAAGAAGAGTCCCGTTCGGAGCCAGGCTGTGGTCAACCTTGCCTACCGAATTTGCCAGCGCCGTAGGCCCCATTGTGTCATGCGAACCCAGCTCTGTGTGAACCGGTCCCATATTATCCGATATAGCCTCGCCCTTGCTTCTTCCGTCCAGCGTTGCATTGGTGCCCAGTCCCATGGAAACATTGCCGCTTACCGAATATACGCCCGGATTGAACTGTCCTCCTCTTATCGTCGGTCTGCCTATAAGAGTCTTGCAGTAGCATTCAAATATGAATTTGAACAGATCGTCTGCGTAATCATCGTCATTGCCGTAATGATGCACCTTCGGACTGTTGATAAGATTATGGAGAACCTCATGACCTTCCCAGTTGTCCTTGATTGCCTGCAGCAGCTCGGCTCCTGTGTATTTCTTTTCATCAAATACAAGCTGTTTTATCGTAACGAGCGAATCGGCACATGTGGCAACGCCGAGAGCCTGAGGACCTATACCATTGTATTTAGCACCTCCTGCGGAAATATCCACGCCCTTTTCGAGACAATCCTCAAAGAATGCCGATACATACGGCAGCGGCTTTCTTTCTCTGTGAGCTCTGTCGATAACATTGAGCGATGCACACATCTGCTCTATCCAGTACTTAAACTGCTTCTTAACACTTTCAAGGAGCTCGTCCATGCTCTTGTAATCAGCCAGATTGCCTGTATCCGGACCGAGTCTCTTGCCGACCTTTCCGCATTTTTCCCAGCGCGGACAGTGTTCGCCGCAGTCCAGGCATCTGCCGCCGTTAAGTACCATTTCCATAAACTTTGCAGTATTTATATATGCAGCATCATGCCAGCCGTATTCCTTTCCCGGAATCGTCGGCTCAACGCAGCCTACGACTGCATAGTCCGCAGCCTCATCATGCGGTACGCCTTTTTTCGCAAAGGCCGCAATTGTCGGTGCGTCATTGAAGATTTTAGGGTGTCCGTATCCTGCTCTGATGCACTCAACAACCTTCACCTTTACTTCATACGGTGTTCCCTTATGCATTCTGACAAGCAGCCAAGGGCACATCATTCTTGTATGAACAGAAGCATCAAGCATCATCATCGTCAGATCGTTTGTCAGATCGTTTCCGTCCTTGTCCGAACCGCCTATAGTGAGACATTCGCCTCCGAAGCCTCTGCCTTGTCTTACTTTAGCCGTTCCGCCGTCTCTGACCTTCGTCGGATTGTTCATCTTTACAAACGTAACCTCAAGAAGCTCCTGTGCGAATTCCTTGGTTATCTTTCCTGACTTGATGTCCATTTCATAATACGGATACAGCCACTGATCCATTCTGCCGTAGGAAATAGAATGACCGTTGCTCTCAATCTGCGTCATTGTTGTGGCAAAATTGAACAGCTGCAGTGCCTGCCAGAAGCCCTTTGCCGGTCCGCCTGCAATCTGACTGCAGTTATCTGCCATTGCCAGCAGCTCCTTTTTCCTCTGCGGATCGGTTTCCTCAGCCGCCTTGCTGCGCGCCAGCTCCTCATATCTTCCGATATATTTCTTTGCCGCAGTATGGCATATGATTACCGCCTCATAAAACTCTCTCTTTACGGCAAAATCCGGATCCACCTTCGAAAGCTTTGCAAGACCGTCCTCGGCTCTCTTTATCATGCCGTCAAAGCCTTCCTCCATAAGTCTCTTGTAATCCATTACAAGGTGGCCGACTCCGCCGTAGTGATAAAGGTTTGTCTGGAAGATTTTCTTGCCTGTCTCCGAGCCCTTTACCATATCCTCGTCCATATATTCGTTGGCAAGGTCCTCTACGGTCTTGCCCTTCCAGTATGCACAAAGCTCGATAAATTCCTGTCTGTCCTCATCATTTGCAAAATAGTGCTGGTCATGCGCACGTTCTTCAAACGGCTCATAAAGCGCCTCGTGGAGCATCCAGTCTATCGAGAATTCCGGATACTGCGGCGATGCCTTTGCCGGTGCACATATCTCACCGAGAATCAGATCCTCATCGTAAATCCTGAGTGTAGCATTCATCAGTATTTTTTCAAAAGCTCTGGCACATCTGATTTTTGTGGTCGCTCTTTCGTTTTCCTTATATGCCTCTGTGATGTTTCTGAAGCGCTCAACGTCTATCAGATATTCACGATCCAGAAAAGCCTTCCTTAAATGATTTACACGAGGATAAGGCGACCAGTCTTTGTGGCCGACTTCATAACCCAGGCTATATGTCTTGTCATACGGATCGACTCCGCGTGCACTGCAATGTACTACATTATTCATACTCGTATACTCCTTCCTGCTGATCTGTCAAGCCCTAAATCGTTGATTTTTCAGGCCTTCAATAATGCAAAGCTCTGAACCGCAGCACAGGCTTTCTTCAGACAGACTTTCTCTGAAGCACTGTTTTTCTGCTGTATCGGCTGTCCGGCTGATTTTATTCAGAGCTCGCTGCTTTACTGCTTTTCTTTCGTGCCTACAACACAATGTATTCCACGGCTGTTAAAATAATCCGCTGTATTCTCAACTTTTGTCTGGAATTCTTCTCTGTCGAATTCCAGGTCCTTCATCAGGTATTCCCGGTCAAGCGATCTGCATTTTTCCTCTCCCATCCGCATAAAGCTCAGGAGCTGCAGCACCACCAGTCTCTCGCCTATATTCTGCTCTATAAAATCCGCTGTTCTTTCGATGTTTTCCATGTCATCGTTCACCCCCGGAATCATGGGGATTCTCAGAATCATATCGTGCCCCTCGCGCGCCAGATGTGCGAGATTTTCCAGCACTTTCTCACATCCGACACCGGTATGCTTCCTGTGCATATCGCTGTCCGTGTGCTTTATATCGGAAATAAGCAGATCTGCATACTGAACCACATCTTTGATTTTGTCCCAGTCAGCGTGAAATGTCGACTCAAGGCATGTGTGTATTCCCGCCTCCCGGCAGGCCTTCAGCAGCTCTCTCGTAAAATCGCACTGTACCATCGGGTCGCCGCCGGAAATTGTTGCTCCTCCGCCGGAGCTCTCATAGAAATTCCGGTCCTTTTCGATAATCTTCATTACGTCACTGACCGACATGTCCTCTCCCCATGCCTTGACGGCTCCTGACGGACATGCCTCGACACACTGCAGGCATCCTGCGCATCTGTTTCTGTCTATTCCCGCAATTTTTTCCGGTCCGAAAAGCAGCGCCTGTCTTCTGCATGCTTTTATGCAGAGCCCGCACTTTTCTTCTGAGATGCATTTTGCAGGATACACACCGGGCTCCTTTGCCAGTCTCTGGCTTTCCGGATTGCTGCACCATCTGCATCTCATCATACAGCCCTTGAGGAAAATTTCAGTTCTGATTCCGGGACCATCATTTATCGTGTATCTCTGTATATTAAAAACTGTGCCCTTTTCCAAAATCGTCCTCCCTTCTCCTGCAGGCAATATCTGTATGTTTTTATCATTTCCACCTGTATATGTCTGCCTGATATTTATTATTATAAATATCAATCACAGGAACAGCAAGTATATCTGCTGTCCCTGT
>CAVECM010000070.1:0-11466 GCA_963614095.1 Bacteroidaceae bacterium | reverse complement strand
CGTTTACCTTATACTTGACTGATGCACCGCTGTCCGGCGACTTTATTGTCACCTGTCCGTTCTTTCCTGTCTGCTCTGCATTAATCTCTGGATCAGATAACTGCTCCAGGGTCACTGTCTTTTTTACATTACAACTGCGCTTGCTGTTTGCCCATACATAAACATCATATTTATATGTCCCTGCCCCACTGAGCTTTATTGTGACACTTTGGTTGCTTGAGTTCTTTTTCGAACCTCCATTCTGTGAATAATAAATTTTACCGGATGATTCATTGTTTTTTATTGTTACACTCTTTCCTGTATCTGTATTCTTTACAGTTATAGAAGGCTCTTTGACTCCTTTATCATATATCACAACTTGTCCTGACACAGACGTACTCTTGCCTGAAATATCAGTCGCTGTGAATGTGTAGCTGTTTGCCCCCGCTTTGAAATTTGAAAAATTCAGCCCGGTATTTTTTTTCAGATTCAATCCCTTGCTCAAATACAATTCACTGAATGTTTTACTGTATGTTTTGTCACCGACCTTCACAGTAATATTTCGTATCGGATAGTTAGAGGATACTGTCGCATTTATATCTGGATTATTTCCCTTTTGAACCGTATATGTTTCCTTTGCATCTGAAATCTTTATCGTCGAATCATTTTTCACAGGAGTATATTTCTGTACTGCACTTGCGGGAACATATCCGACGTATTTTGATGTACTGCTGTATCTGATTTTGTACCAATTTCCACTGCTTACTGTTCCGATAACACAGATATGTTTTCCCGCTGATAATTTGGAGCTGCTTTTGTTCTGAGCGCTTGACGATGGATATTTTTTAAGGTATGTATCAGACTTTATCTTATAGTAACGTTTAGCACTATATGAAGTCGCTGCATCTGTGGATGGCTTATCATAATCAATGTACTCAGCCCCACAGTTTGAACATTTACCTGCTTTTGTATCGGTTTTATGTGATTTACATGAATTTAAATCTAAATCTACATATCCAAGAACGTATGTATCATTTAAACTATATGATTTTTTTCTAGCCCTGGCGCCTTTTGAATTTCCTTCAATAGTATATACTTTTCCATTACTGCAACTTCTGACTATTCCTACATGTGCTGCCCAGTCAATATGTTTATTTCCCTCTTTATCTGCAAAAAATACTATATTTCCTCTTTCGGGTTCATAATTTCCTCCCCAGGCTTTAGCTCTTCTATATGTTCCGTTTTTCTTATAACGGCCCCGCTCACATTTGATCTGTTCTATAACGCCTTTTACTCCCACATTCTCGGCACAATTCACTACAAACCACATACACCATTGATCATCATCCTTATATCCCGAGAGGTAAGAAATTTTTCCATAACTCTTTTTCATGGCCGCTTTAGTTTGTGCCAATGATTTTCCCTCATACTTCAACGCCTCATTAACAAATGCATCAGCAGACCCTTTTGTCACTGCTTCAGCATTGTCGGCAGACAGCGGAATTAATCCCGCTGCTGCTGTGAATACCATACAAATGGCAATTATCATCAACAATATTTTCCGTTTCATAAGTCAACCATTCTCCTTGCAATGTTCACGAAAAGCAATATCCGCAATGCCTGTTACTCACCCAGCATCTGATCAAGCACAGTCTGTGTTACAAGACTCGATCCGCCAAGCACATATCCTTCTTTGATTCCCAGCTTCTTTACAAAATCTATAGCCGGCTTCGAGGTTTCCGGAATCTCGCTTGCCAAAAGCAGCGGTCCGCCAGCTGCCATCGCAAGAGGTCCTCCCGAAAGCCCATCAGGGAAATTATACCCGTATGCCAGCACTGCTTCTGCGCTTTCCGGGAAAAATTCTTCTGCTACCATTGCAGATGTCTCGAATCGGTTGCTTCCTGCAAATCGCTCTATCGAGTAGCCGTCAAGCTGTTTTTCCACAACCTTATTTACAGCACCCGTTCCGCCTATCAGATATACAATTTTGGTTTTCAGTGTATCCAGATATTTTTCCTGTTTTCTGTTCATTTCTTTGCCTACAAGCAAAACAGGTTTTCCCACTGCAGATGCTGATAAGCTGTCCGCATATCCGTCTCCCGAGCAAATCAGTATATCCTCATCCTTGATACCTGATTCCTTCAGAATCGCTATATTTGTATCATATCTGTCCGCTCCCGACAGTCTCTCAACACAGAGCCCGTCTGCTTTCAATGCTTTTTCAAAATCATCCGGAACAGCCCCGCTGCCGCCGAGCAGATATACCGTACCGCCTGACTTCAGATTCTCCTTGATATACGATTCTGTTGCTGCTTTCTCCGCACTGTTCACCAGCAGAATCGGTGCATCCTTGACCTTTGCAAGATAACTTCCCGCCAGCGCATCCGGATAGTTTTCTCCGCTTGCCGCGATAATATTTTCGAATTTGCTTACTCCGAGGGCTTTTTTCAGTTCATCTGCAGCAAGTCTCGATGTTTCATATCTGGATTTTCCCGCTACACGCACGAAGCCCGTGCTGCTCCTTCTTGCCTGCATCTTCAGAAGCTTCTTTTCTGTTTTCTGAAGCTCTGCGATTTTCTGTTCTGCCTCTGCCTCTCTGTTTTCTGCGTCTTCTTTTGCTTTTGTCATTTCATCAAGGCTCTTTTGTGTCTGTGCCAGCTCTGTTTTCGCATCACTGAGTTCTTTTTCAGCTGTTTCAAGCGCTGCGTTTGCCGCATCAATTTTTGCCTGTGTCGCATCTTTATCTGCTTTTACTGCCGCCAGCTCTGTTTCAGCTGCCGCCTTTGCACTCTCTGCTTCTTTTACGGCTGCCTCCGCATCACTCTGCTTCTGCTCCGCATCGGATATTTCTTTTTCAAGAGAATCTTTTTTCTTCTGCAAAGCTGCCAGCTGCGCATTTGCATCCTCTATAGACTTCTTCAGTGCTTCTATCTGTGCCTCAACCGATGCCTCTATAACAAATTCCTCAGTACGGGTTCCTTTGAAGCTGCCTTTTCCTGTAATCTGCATACTGGCTGTACCGGCATCCGTATTATTTTCATACGAAACTGTATAGTCTGTATCCTTCACCAGTTTCTTCTCGCCGAAGGTCATCACCGGTTCAGGCTGCAGTGCCTTTCCTGTATACTGCTGAGTATCAATCTTTTCAATATCCGCATCGGCTATATTAGCCTGAGTTATCGTGAATTCCTTTTCCACAGTTCCTGCATATGCGCCCTTGCCTTTTATTACTGCCTTTGCTGTACCGGCTTCAGTATTGTTTTCATATGTTACTGTATAATCCTCGCCTTCTTTAAGCCCGTCAATACTTACCGCCGGCTCAATTGCTTTGCCTTCATAAGTGTATGATGTCCTTGCGAGGCTGATTTCAAGCGTAGTAATATCAATACTTGCTGCCGATGTCACACTCGCAGTAAGCCCCGGCAGTGTTGTCTCATAAAAGTCACTGTCCATGGTGTTTTCAGGCATGTAGTATACTGCTACCGGGTAATTGCCTTCTTCTGTCTCCTCTGCAACATGCAGTGTAAACTTGAACAGGTTGCCGTTTTCTTCTGCAGCCTCAAGCGAACTCCATTTCATTCTCCAGGATTCATCTTCGTTAGATGACAGTATCTCAGCGTTTTCAGAAACCTTTCCTGCTGTTACCTTCGGTTCCCCGTACTGATCTTCATCTGTATAAAAGACGCTTTTGTCTGCAGTTATCATGACGTCATATGCTGTTATTCCCGGATTATCAGCCAGATCCACTGTTACTTCAACATCCTTGCCTGCAGCCGCCTTCACCTCACAATTCTGAATCTGTACCCAAGGATCTTTCACTTCTTCTGTTATTGATGTTTCATCCACGAATACCCCTGAAGTGTCGTCCTCCTCGTTGTCCGCATCTGATTTTGTAAAATACACGGCATTGCATATTTCACTTTCATTCTTTCCGTCAGCATAAGCTACTGCTGTAATCTGATTCGTTTCTTCTTCACTTACCGTTATCGGCTCTTTGTATTTCTGTATGCTTCCCTGATAATCTTCTTCGGCTGTATTTTGGAATACTGTTATCAGTTCGGCTGTCGGCTCTGTGCCGTCTGTTGTGTAGTAAATCGTCGAATTTTCTTCCTCAGTTTCCAGGACAATGCTTTTAGCACCTGTGGATTCATCAGTATCCAGCCATGCCTGCGGCTTGAGTGCGTTCTCGTCATATACCATTATCGGGTATACTTCCACATCATGCGTCACACTCCACCAGTCCTCGCTTGTGCTCCATCCGGCAAATGTCCCGCTCCCCTCCGGTGCCTCATATGCCGGCGGCTCTGCCGCCTCTCCGTATTTCACACTCTGCGTCTCCACTGTGCTTCCGTCTGCTCCATGGAATGTCACCTTGTATTCAAGCGGTGTATACTGTGCCGTTATCACCATATTGCCCTTTACTGTGATACTCTCTGCCGAGCCCGGTTCCGTCAGCGTTCCGTCCTCAAGCTTCCAGCCGTTGAATTCATACCCCTCTGTCTCTCCCGCCGTGTCCGGAAGCGTCAGTGTCTCTCCTGTCTCCACACTGTATATGTCAATATCCTGATTGATCCAGTTCACCAGCACCACTGAATTCCTGATCGGTACGTAATTGGCCTGCACCGTTCCGTTTTCTCGTATATCCGTTGTTCTTCCTATCCAGCCTCCGAAGTAGTATCCTTCTGTGTCTGCCGCTGTGATATCGCTCATGTCCAGATCTTCATGATCATACACTTTCTTTTCGACACTGACATTCTTACCGTCTGCATCCCTGTAATTCACCGTCACAGTATGTTCCGCCTTCGGTGCCTGGATTGTGTCAACCTTGAACAGTCCCGCACCTTCTACCGCCAGCGAAACTATATAGTTGCCGGTCTCTGTATTCGGCTCGTCTTTCGGAATGAATTTCAGATCACACGTATACTGGCCTGTCCAGTTCTGTGACTCGTCAAGCACCTTCTCCAGTTTTGTCTGCCCCATGTACTGCAGCTGATATTTGTTCGGGTCAGTATTGGCTGCCTGATACACAAGTATGCTTGCATTCTTTCCGCTCAGATCATCCGTGATTCCCACTGTGAATTTCGGATTTGACTGATATGCCTTTTCCGTATCCAGCTTCACTGTACCCGTTGTATCCTTGATCTCATCCCTGTATGAATATACTGTCCGTTCTTCTATGCTTCTTCCGCTCTTTGCAGCAGGCTCCGTATCCTGCCATGCACTGTATTCACTTAACTTCGTGAATTTGTTTCTCGTCTTTACCGTCTTTGTTCTGTATATGTTCTTCTCAAACGTACTTGATTTCCACAGGTATATATGTGCATATCCGTCTGATGTCTTGACCGTTGAATTCGTTGAGAATGAATCCGTGCAGCTTCCCTTCCAGTATATTGACCTTACCGTTCCGCCTGCACTGCTGCTCAGCTTCTTGCTGAAATAATACGACTTGTCACTGCTGTCATATTTGCTGTACGGTGTCTTTGAAGCTGTATATACGATAAGTGTATTTTTTGTTTTCCCGCCGCAGTATTTGCATGTTCCCGATGAGTTCTTCCATGCTATCTTCTTGCAGTCACAGTAATATGCATACCATTTGTATGCGCTCTGCGTCTCCACTGTCGTCTCCGTTTTGGCTGCATCTGCTGTTGTGACTGATGCCGACGGTGATGATGATCTCCATGTTCCGTATGTTGTACTGAGCGTCTCTGTCCCTGCCTTGGTATAGCCCGTCAGGCTGTCATAACCGCTGTATGCTGTTATCGTATCCCGGTATCTGTACTGTTTTTTCTCTTCTGTTTCCCTTCCTTCCTTTGCTTCCGGTTTTGTTTCGCTCCATTCGGACGCCTCTCCGTATCGTTTGCTTATTGTTACCTCTGACTGCACGCTTTCGGAATATGCACTGCCCGTGCTCATGTCCTCATGACACTGCAGCGCCATGACTTCAATCGTGCTTATTGCCTCATTTCCGATTTTAAGCTTCATCTCAATATCTTTTTCGGATCTGCTGTTCTCAGCTGACGCATCTGCTCCGTCAAGATATACGATTTTTCTGTCTGCATATACGGTCTTCTGCACTCCGCTCTCGCTGTCCGTCGATTTAAGAGCTGCCACAAGATACATGCTCAGGTCTTTGTCCTTCTCCGTTGTCAGATGTATCTGTGCATTTACATATCTGCCGTCTGAGCTCTGCTCGGCTGACATTATCTTCACTATCACCGGCAGATTCTCTTTTTCCCATTTTGCCACTGCATGGACTTCCATATCAGAGTCCACCCTCGTATAGTCGGCACTGCTGCTTCCGTCTGACGTTCCTGTCACCGACCAGCCCATGAACACATACCCTTCTTCAAGTGAATCCTCAACTGCCTTTTTACGGCTTGCGGCAGCCGTGTCGTCATCCGATGCCGGGGTTATACTCGTGTCCGCACTCTCCTCATATGCCACATGCTGTGTCTCTATCAGCTTTCCGACTGTATCGTAAAGCTTCACTTCATATGTGTTCTTCTCAAAGGATGCGGTATATGTCCTGTCCTCCTTCACCACTGCCTTTTCATATGCATTCTTCGATGTCTCCCCTGTTGCGCTGTATGTCCATCCCTCGAATGTGTATCCCTTCTTTGACGGTGCCGTTATCTTATCTATACCGCTCCCGTATTCAACCTTAAGCTCTGCTATTATCTTTCCGGCTTCTGTTCCTTCTGCCGCCTCTGTGAATCTTACCGTCAGCGGTGCCACTGCCGTCACTGCCGCCTTTTCACTTGCCGGACTGTCTCCTATTTCATTCGATGCGGTTACCGTTATATAGTAGTTTCCCGCTTCCGGCAGCGTGAAGCTCTCCGTGCACTCTGTTGTCGTCTTTTCTTCTATCAGCCTGTCGCCTTCCTCTTCAGTTCTGTAGAGTCTTGCGGTATAGCTCTCTGCTCTCTTATCCTTTTTCCAGACTGCTGTGGCCGGTTTCCCTGCCGCAGCCTTTCCGTCTTCATTGGAAATTGTCACACTCGGCGCGGAAGGTTCTCCGAATTCTCCTGTGAATGTCGCCACATCGCTCTTAACATATCCGCTTCTGTATGCGTATGCGCTTACTGTGTCGCCGTCGCTGATTTTGAATGTTTTGCCGCTGTAGATCTGCCACGAGCCGTCGTTTACCTTATACTTGACTGATGCACCGCTGTCCGGCGACTTTATTGTCACCTGCCCGTTCTTTCCTGTCTGCTCTGCATTAATCTGCGGGGTATTCAGCTTAGATACACTGATTTCTTTCCTGATAACAGCACTGCTCTTTTTATTTTTTACCGAATACGTTTTGACTGCAAATTTCCCCGCTTTGTCCAGCTTAACAGTGACACTGCTGTTTGAAGTATGTTTTTTGCCGTTGCTGCCAACTTCATAATAAAGAGTGCTTCCCGACTCGTTCTGTGTGATTTTCAGAGTCTTGCCCTCATCAGTATTGGATATATTAACTGAAGGAGCCTTTACATCATTGTTAACAACAATATATGCCGTTTCGGATATCTCTTTCCCGGAAACATCTTTTGCCGTAACGGTCAGAGTATGCTGCCCTGCACTGAGACCTGCGCACTTTATATTATTATTGATGCTTGTATCTTCTATATAAACTGTCTTTTTCACTGCCGGCGAATAGCTGACAGTTCCCTTTTCCTTCCCGTCCAGTTTGGCACTCACGCTTACAATCGGGTAATTTGAAGTTACTTTTCCTTCTATATCATGCTTGCTTCCTTTTTTCACTGTGAAATTTTTCGGGGCAGCTGATAAAGTTGAACTGCCTTCAGTCGCTGAGAATTTCGTGACATTAACAACAGGAACATACCCCACATTATCACTTCCGGATCCGTATACAACTTTATACCAATCGGATTTGATTTTTCCCTTCACGTGCAGATATGAACCGGCACTTAAACCGGCGCACTTGTTATTAGCTTCTGAAGCAGGATAAGCTTTAACATTTGTTTTCGTATTCAGCTTATACAAATCCGATGGTGCCTTTGTCTGTACTGATGTGCTCAAATCGCCGGAGTCCCAGGATGTATACGGCAAATCACAATTGCTGCACACACCTTTGCTTGTATTGATTTTATGTGTTTTGCATGTCGCCAGCTTAATAGTACCGTTTAAAACCTTTTCAGGATCAACATATTTTTTCTTTAGTTTATAATATCGATCTCCGGGATGATCTTGCTGCAGTCGTATTTCAAAATGAAGATGCGCCCCATAAGAAATCCCGGTATTTCCCGCTTTACCTATTTTATCGCCTTTTTTTACGGTATCACCTTTTTTTACATTACGTCCATTCAAATGTGCATAAAGAAAATAATATTTCTTCCCGTTCACAGTGGAACGAATCATAACGGCCTTCCCATAGCCGCCGTAACTGTTTTGTGAAACTACGACCTTTCCGTCTAGTGCAGCATACACAGGATCGTTTTCTATTCCATTGTAGTACATATCGATGCCTGCATGATAATGGTTATAGCTATAAGCGTAACCATCATCACTGTATTTCTTATTTACAGATCTATATTCCCAAAATCTGCTTGTTATGTTTGCTGTTTTTTTCAGCGGATAATGAATTGAACTTGCTGCGCTTACCGATTCCGCAGACAGCGGTATATAAACCAAGGCCGCCACCAGCATTGCTAAAATGAAAACACATATCTTCTTCATAGACTTCTCCTTCTTCTTTTTTAAAACTGATTCCTTATTCCTGCTTTAAACAAAGTATGTCTTATTACTGATTATTACCGGGTTGCTTTCTTTATCCGCACCATTTTTCTGTTCCCTTCTCTTTAATTTCTTCCATATATGACTTATGCTCATGTTTTTCCGATTCACTCAATTCCCAGAATTTTTTCCCGGTTTTCATAGGTATTATCATAATATGTATATTGTATGAGCTCTGCTCCGCCGGTGCGCTTTTCAAGTTCACTGCTGAAATCACTTTCACTGCACTCATTTCCATCGACAAAATAACCTGAAATGGTATGTTCCCCGTCTTCATCTGCATAAAACTCAATTCTGAATTCCGTCCCTGATTCCGAATCCTGGCTGTTGCTGCACTTGCTTATAGCAATACCCCCGTAGCCCTGCCACATCGCGAAATTCATATAATATCCGGAACGCTCATAGTAACCTATATTTTCTGCCAGACTATTTGTCGCTCCGCACTCTTCTATTGCTCCGTCGGTGTAAGTATATATCTCTCCCCAGCCCGTTGTATGGTCAGCGTCTGTGGTATTATACAGCAGCAGTTCCGGAATATCGTTGTCATCTATATATGCAAGATTGAATTCACAGTTTTCCATGTACCATATCTGAGGAAGTTCCTCAGATCCTCTGTTAAAGCTCTCCTGAGTAAGAAAATCGTTGTATGCACTGATTGCTTGCCTTGCTTCATCTGAAAACTCTGAGGTGTTTTCTTCAGCCGCTTCTTTATGGATATTATCTGAACTGCTGATATATCCGTCATCTGCATTGCTGTCCTTAAAATGACTGCACATGGTAAATGCCAGAATAACAGCAATCACAACAGCACAGCCTGCCAGAATCCATTTTACGATTTTCGAATTTATTGTGAATTTTTCAGGTTCTTTAAGAAAAGCTCTGCGCTCTTCATCCGTCATCTGGCTGATTTTAGTCTCCATATCGCCGAGATACTTCTGAAGCTGTTCTTTTTTCTCAGGCTCCGCATACCTGCACTCAAGGTACAGTCTTGCCCATTTCATGCTCTCCGCATATTCCTTTTCTTCATCTGCAAACTTGAAGAGACTGTAGTATGCCGCAGGTATATATTCTTCTTTTTTCTGTTTTATAATCTGATTTGCATAATACCTGGCTACTTCAGCCGACTTCATTGTGCTGCCGTCATTTGTACAGAAATAAAGCAGCACCGCTGCCGCATGAACATTCCCGTATTTTTCTGCGATTTTATAATATTCCAATGCTGATATCAGATTTTTCTCAGCACCGCGCCCCTTCATACACATATCAGCAAGCTTCATAGCCGCATTTTCTTTATCATCCCGGCTACCATCCTCAAGTATCACATTATATAAATCAAAAGCTCGCTTATCATTTTTATAAGATTGGCTCACCGGTGAAGAATCCAAGCCGGTATCATATATCTGAATCAGAAATTCCACAGCATGCATATTTCTTTCCAGTGCGTATATTTCTGCCACACGTACAGCCTCACCATAATTCACTGGTATATCTGCTACACTGCCCCTGCCGTAAATATCTATTATCAGTTCTCCTGCCCAGTCTTCTCCAAATGACGCAAGATTATAAAGATATCCTATTGCTTTTTCCTTTTTTTCTATGCTGTATGATTTGTCAAGATTGTACAAATATTCGCCTGCAGCTATATTCTGACTGCGAAGTTCACCGTTATCAGCAGCCTTTTCATACCATTCGAAGGCAGCTTTTTCATCCTGGTCAATTCCTATCCCGTATGTACAGGCCAGACCCATATAATACTGTGCCAGTGATATTCCGCCCGCTGCCTTTTCCTTTATCCGAGATAACAGATCTGCTGAATCCACGTATCCCACAGCGAAGTCAATGACACCCAGAGCCTGCTCATAAAACTCCATTTCCTTTTTATAAGCATCATTATCTCTGAAAAGAATTTTTATGCCTGCCGCAGCCATTCGGAATGTCTTACCGATTGCCGCACCGGTAAGAGCTGCCGCGCCCCCGACTATGCCCCCTGCGCGCATGCTGTGACCGAGAAACTGTGACCATGCGCGGCCTTTTTCCATATTGATTGTAAATTTGCCAAGAGGGCTCTGCGCCTTGTAAAACAACTTTTCCAGGTCCGAAGATTTTGTCTGTTCGCCCTTGCCCTGAACAGAAGAAACAACAGCTCCGGCGCCGTTTCCATCAGTCAGATATGTAAATACGGGCATATAGCTTTTGTTTTCTTTGCTGACTATGGCAACTGCCTCGCATCCAATCACATCGCTTTCTACTGCAAACAACGGCAGATCCGCTGCATCAATAACTTCCTGCAATGCGTTTTTTATCTGCTCATTATCCACTTCTTCTGCGTTGTAGTCCAATTCATAGAGCCGCAGTGCAGTTTCCTGATATTTGGCTTTTCTTGCTTCTGCAAAAGTCGTCGGTACTTTATACAGACAGTCTGCATAGGGGTTATTGGTTGAAAAGCTGCTGCCAAAAAAAGATTTATCGATTCTGGTACCGCCGCTGCCCGTGAATCCGTCACTCATCACATTTTTATAAAACTTCTCCGTTGTGCCGTCATATCTGCGTACTGTAAACCCGTCACCAAGAATATGGTCCTCGACTGTTGACCCTTTATCGCCCTTGTAGTTATCATTCAGAATATTTTTATGAAAACGTTCCCTGACACCGTCGTCATATGTTACTGTGAATCCTTCACTCCAGAAATTTTTATCTATTGCTCCCATGCAAATCTTCTCCTCTCAATCACGTTACTGTCTTTGCTGC
>CAVECM010000069.1:0-11934 GCA_963614095.1 Bacteroidaceae bacterium | reverse complement strand
GTCTCCGAGCTCAGCAGCACAGACGCTGCCAAATAATCCTTTACTCATCTGCAGCTTTATGCTAAAATCAAAATGGAAAATTCTGTTTTTTAAATAATGCATCATGGCTGAAGTGAAAGCCAAAACGAAATTCTAAAAAAATCTGTTTTCCGGGAGGAATAAATATATATGCAATATGAAACAAGTATACCGGCGGGAGAAGTCTCCCGCTGTCTGCTTTGCGGCAATGCGGCCTGCACGCAGGCCTGTCCCTGCGGGCTCGATCCGGCAGGAATTTTACGTTCTCTGAGATTTGCCAATCCGGTCGGCGCAGCTGCTAAACTTAAAGATAACTTGCCCTGTATCGGGTGCACAGCTCCCTGTGAGAATGCATGTGTGCAGAAGACAAACCCCATACATATCAGGCGTGTGCTGACAGCACTGCATGAAGACAGCTCGGGATGGGAGCCGATTCAGGAAGCACCGGTCGATCTTTCGTGCAGCTTTCTCGGTGTGCATCTGGAAAATCCGTTTATGCTTTCATCATCGGTTGTGGCGAGTACATATGAAAAAATCTCCAGAGCATTTGATATGGGCTGGGCAGGCGCATGCTTTAAAACGCTCTGTGATTTTGTACCGAACGAGACATCGCCGCGCTACTCTGCAGTTCCTGCAGAGCATGGATTCTGCGGATTTAAAAATATTGAACAGCTTTCGTGCAATAGTCTGGAGGAGGATCTTGACATCATCCGCCGTCTGAAGCGCGACTATCCGAAGAAAGCAATCTTCGCATCCATAATGGGCAGAAGCGATGAAGAATGGGAACGACTGGCCCGGCTTGCTCAGGATGCAGGCGCAGATATCATTGAGTGCAATTTTTCATGCCCGAATATGGAGCAGAACGGGCTTGGTGCAGATATCGGACAAAGCACAGAGGCAGTTGCCAAGTACACCGCAGCGGCAAGACGCGGCTGCACGGTGCCGCTGATAGTTAAGCTCACGCCGAATGTTGCGGATATGCGCCCGTTCGCACGCATTGCTGCGGAAAACGGCGCGGACGGTGTTTCTGCCATCAATACAATTAAGAGTCTCATGGGCATGAATCTTGATACTTATGCGACTGAACCATCAGTGCGAGGTATGTCAGGAATCGGCGGATATTCCGGACGTGCGGTAAAGCCCATTGCTCTGCGTTTTATATGGGAAATGGCTTCGGACCCTCAGCTTCATAATGTGCCGATCAGCGGGATAGGCGGCATTGAGACATGGCGTGATGCTGCTGAATTCATACTGCTGGGTGCTAATCATGTTCAGATTACCACTGCGGTCATGCAGTTCGGTGCACGCATTATCGACGATCTGACAGATGGTCTCAGCCGGTACCTGCGGGAAAAGGCACTGCATTGTTTATCGGATCTGCAGGGACTCGGTATAGAAAATGTGACAGAGCTGAACGAACTGAACCGGCAGACTAAGCTGCTGCCGCACTTCAACCGCAGAAAATGCCTGGGCTGCGGACGATGCTGTATTTCCTGCAGGGACGGAGGACATGAGGCACTGCATATGTCAAACGGCAGGCCGGTTATGAATCCCCGTATCTGCGTCGGATGCCATCTGTGTGTGCTTGTATGTCCCGCCGAGGCAATCAGTCCGTACGGCAAGAGGATTAATATCTAGGGGCAGTCTTCAAAGGCATGAAGATTATAAAAGCTGAAAGATTATAAAACAGAAGCTTATTTATCGCAGATGTACCGGCGGATGCTGCAGAACTGCTGATGAGTGATAAGGAAGCTTTTACCACGGAATAGACTTTCTCTGCGGACGGCGGGGCGACAGCAAGCTTTTATTACAGATTGCTCCGACCGGAACTGAAATAAAAACAGATTAATTGACAGATAATCAAAATGTCCTGCTTTGTGCAGGACATTTTGATGTCATCAGTGAAATTTAAAAGGTCGATTAAAACCGTCCGGCGCACGCCTCCGGCAGGTCTTTGTTCTGCAAAGCCTCAAGCTTTTCTTTCGACAGACCGGTCATTTCTGCAATCAGAGAGATTTCGAGACCTTTTATAAGCATTCTTTCAGCGATTTCCAGCTGTTTAGCGGTTTCGCCGATTCGTTCGCCCTCGCGGCGTTCCATCATTTTTTCTTCAAAAGCGTTCATGAATCTTATCCCCATTTCTTCACTCTGCTTGACAATTTCTCCTATCATTATACCCTTTGACATCTCCGGAGACAATCGACTTTTTGCATGCACATATAATTATCATTCACTGCGTAAATGGTAATAAATTACAAAACAATCATAAGATGAATGTAAAAATATGTCAATAATATCTTTTGAAGCAGCGATGATTTATTTAATACTTGTATCGGAAGAAACACTTTGTATTTTCTCACGAAACGTGCGGATGATTCGTTAAAAATGTGTTATGCTATAGGGTAGGTTTGCGGGCTTGTATTGAACGATAAAACGGATGTATGTGACCCGGCGCCCTTTATACAAAAGCTGAAAGACGAGCCGGGCGGTGCAGGTTTTACATAAAAAGAAAGGCGGGAAATATGAATACTGAGGAATACAGGAAAGCGGCGAACTTCTGGAAAATGAAGGACCGCAATGATATGCCGGCAGAGCAGGTGAAGCTGGCTGCAGAGAATTACATCCGGCAGAATTCTGTCTGTGCACTTGCGACGGGCGCCGGTGATTATGTGAGGTGTACGCCGCTTGAATACAGCTGGCACGACGGACGATTCTGGATTTTCACAGAAGGCGGTGAGAAGTTCATCGGACTGGAGAAAAATGATAATGTCAGTCTTGCCGTATTTGACCGGAATCCGGCTTTCGGGGAACTGCAGAGCGTGCAGGTTACAGGCAAAGCAAGACTTATAGAACCGATGTCGGAGGAGTATACCGCACATGCGGAATATAAGAAGATTCCGGCCGTCTCGCTGCAGAAGCTTATGGAACAGGGGCATCCTATGCACCTTCTCTGCATTGAGCCGGTCAGGATGGATGTGCTGTGCTCTGATTTCAAGAAGCAGGGCTATGAAGTCCGGCAGACATTGATATATGACCGGATATGAAGCCCGGCAGGCCTTGCCTGTATGAGCGGCTATGAAGTTATACGGCAGCGGTGCCGGCAGTTCCATCGGAGTCGGCGGTGCTTCCGGAACCGGATATCAACCGTATGTGTTATTCAGAGTTTAACAGCATTAAATCAGTCATGGGGATTATATGATGAAAAATTTAAGTGAAAACCGTCCGATTACTTTTGAAATTATATTGTTTGCGGCTGCAGTGCTTCTGGCGGGCGCTTTAGCCGCGGTTATAAAAATGTCCGGCCTGGGCGATTCGGTCAGTTCGGCGGCTGCAAGAATATTGACAGGTATTATTCTGCTGATTGTTTTTCGGAAAAATTTCAAGCCCGGCAGCGCTTTTAAAGGATTCGCTGTTATGCTGCCGGCGCTGCTGCTGGCAGTTTATAAGATTCCGTATCATTTTGCAAGCGGCGGAGGGGAACCGAACAAGATAACGCTTTCCATAATTCTGATCGGACTGGCACCGGCAGTACTTGAGGAAATTCTTTTCAGAGGAATTTTTATTTACAATCTGAAGAAAAAATATAATCGGCCGGCTGTTATCGTGATTGTTTCTGCTGTTATGTTCAGCCTTGTTCATCTTACCAATATAGGCGGCATGGATGCGGCATCTCTGATTCTGCAGCTGATTATGGCATTTGCAGTCGGTGTTGTACTCGGAGCCGTTTATCTGCGGACAGAAGATATCGTTTCTGTAATTATTGCTCATTTTGCGATTGACATTACAGGTTATATTTTCTGCGGCGGAAAGTCTGCACCGATGTATTTTCTGATAATAGTGGCGGGGCTGCTTCTGTTTGAGATAATTTACGGGTTGATTTTATTGAGAGCAGAGCGAGCATACAGGGAATCATGAAGCCCCTGGGGATTTTGAAATCCAGTGTACTGCCGGCGGAGAACAGCTGCGCGCGGCTTTACATTAAAAAATATATATGAAGGAATATTCATGAACATCTGAGGAGTCGTTTCAGGTGCGGCTTTACATTAAAAACAACATGGGAGTGTGAGGAAATTTGTCGGACGGCAGAAAAAACAAAAGAAAAATCGTGCTGATAGTTATCATCGCAGTGCTGCTTGTGTGCATAGGCGGGTGCGTGTGGTATGTGAATGATTATTACAGAGCGTCGCCTGAGGTTGATGAATATTTCCGGGAATCATCCGGCAGCGGCGGGCCGGCGGATGTAACGATTACAGAAATTGATGATGGACTGTTTCTGGATGGTCCGGGAACGGATGCCGCGCTGATTTTTTATCCGGGCGCGAAGGTGGAATATACGGCATATGTTCCGCTGATGTACAGACTGGCGGAAAACGGTGCGGACGTGTTTCTGATTAAGATGCCGTGCAATCTTGCAATTCTCGGCATAGACAAGGCCGATGATATTGCGGATGAATATGAGTACGAAAAGTGGTATCTGGGAGGACATTCTCTCGGCGGTGCGATGGCTGCAGTTTATGCGGCAGATCAGCTGGAGGACGAAGATTTATGGCTGGACGGGCTTGTGCTGATGGCGGCATATCCGACAAAGAGCCTGCAAAGTGCAGATATGAGCGTGCTGACGATTTACGGTTCTGAAGACGGTGTTTTAAATATGGAAAAAATCGCTGAGGGCAGGAAGCTTATGCCGAGTGTTTCGGCGGCGGACGGGAGCACAGAAGCTGCAGCAGGAACAGAAGCTTCTGCAGGCGGAACTGAGAAAGCCTCGGACAAGGCAGTCAGGGCAGTAACCGAGACGGTAATCGAGGGCGGAAATCATGCACAGTTCGGATGCTACGGAAAGCAGAAGGGGGACGGCAGGTCCTCGATTTCGGCAGAAGAGCAGTGGAACCGGACAGCAGACGCAGTGCTTGAGATGATGGGTCTGAAATAACAGCCGGAGCTTTTCACCGGCAGGAGCAAATATTGTATTAACAAACATATGTTCCGTATGTTATACTTGGGGTACGGCTGATACAATGCAGAAGGCAGGTTAATTCAGGACAACAGGTGAATACAAGGCAGAACAGGAAGAGAACATGAAGATTTTAGGCATAGACCCGGGTTATGCGATTATGGGGTACGGAGTAGTGGAGAAAATCGGCAACAGATTTCGTGTATGCCGGTACGGATCGATTACGACAGACGCCGGCACACCCATGACGGACAGACTCGAGCACCTTTACGACTCATTGAGAGAGATAATAGACGAGGAGCGGCCGGACGTGGCATCGATAGAGCAGCTTTTTTTCAACACGAATGCCAAGACAGCGATACTTGTTGGACAGGCACGGGGCGTTGCAGTTCTGGCCTGCGTCAAGGGAGGGCTGCAGGTTGAGGAATACACACCGCTGCAGATAAAACAGGCACTTGTCGGATACGGCAGGGCCGATAAAAAACAGGTACAGATGATGGTAAAAACCATATTGAACCTCAAAGAGGTACCGAAACCGGACGACACAGCAGATGCGCTCGCGGCAGCAATATGCCACGGACATTCGGCAGATACGAGGAAAAGACTGAAGGAGCTGGGAATAAGATGATAGGTTTCATAAGAGGCGTGCTGGCTGAAAAAGGCAGCGGATATATAATAGTTGATGTCAACGGCGTAGGATATGAGATTTTTGTTCCGGCCAATTCGCGCGCGTATCTCAGCGCGGAGGGCAGCGAGGTGATGGTTTATACGACCATGATGGTGCGTGAAGATGACGTGAGTCTATACGGCTTCATGCGCAGAGGAGAGCTCGATGCGTTCAGAAAGCTGATTACCGTCAGCGGCGTAGGTGCAAAGGCTGCAATTTCGATTCTGTCGACGTTTACGATGGAGCAGCTGCAGCAGGCGATTGTTTATGAAGATGCAAAGACACTGACAAAGGCAGGCGGCATAGGTAAAAAGACTGCCGAGAGGATAGTTCTTGAGCTGAAGGACAAGTTCAGTCTTGATGGTATGCCGGCGGATGAAAATGCTGCGTCCGCAGCGGAAATGCCGCAGGGTGCGCAGGATGCGAGAAGCGAGGCCGTGAGCGCATTGATTTCTCTGGGATATTCAAGGGCGGAGGCCTCGGCCGCAATGGCAGGCATCAAGGAACATGATCTCAAGGCTGAAGAATATATTAAACTGGCACTTAAGAATTTATTCTGATTCGGATTTATGATTAAGCCGGTGCAGGTATTTAAGTTCGTGCGGATACAGATAATCCGGATTTGATGAGGCCGCTGCGGACAGAAGGACGCCGCTGCAGACGTCCGATGAGACCGCCTGCAGTACAATAAAACAACTTTTAAAGGAAGCAGAAATGGACTATGAAGAGAGAATAACGGCAGCCGAGCTGGGTCAGGGTGAGGAGCGTACAGAAATCACGCTCAGACCGCAGTCGCTGGACGATTACATAGGGCAGAAAAAAGCCACCGAAAATCTTAAAATATTTATAGAAGCAGCGAAGATGCGGAAGGAACCGCTGGATCACGTACTTTTTTACGGT
Source organism: Bacteroidaceae bacterium (assembly GCA_963614095.1). GTDB lineage: Bacteria > Bacillota > Clostridia > Peptostreptococcales > Anaerovoracaceae > Lentihominibacter. The sequence continues at coordinate 5,398 of CAVECM010000069.1, read as the reverse complement.
CCTCCGGGACTTGGCAAGACAACACTTGCGGGCATTATCGCCAATGAGATGGATGTCGATATCAGAATAACCTCAGGACCTGCGATAGAGAGGGCAGGGGATCTGGCGGCTATCCTCACCAATCTGAACGAAAATGATGTGCTTTTCATCGACGAAATACACAGGCTTAACCGCTCAGTGGAGGAGGTGCTGTATTCAGCGATGGAGGATTTTGCACTTGATATAATAATAGGAAAAGGACCGTCAGCACGTTCGATACGACTCGATATTGCGAAATTCACATTAATCGGCGCGACAACAAGAGCGGGCAGCCTTTCCGCACCGCTGAGGGACAGATTCGGCGTGAGCTGCAAATTCGAAATGTATACGCCTGATGAGCTGAAAAAAATCATCGCCAGATCGGCGAGTATTCTCGGCGTCACGGCTGATGAAAAATCAATGGATGAAATGGCGAGAAGATCGAGAGGCACTCCGCGAGTGGCAAACCGTATGCTTAAGCGGGTGCGCGATTTTTCACAGGTAAAGGGCAGCGGAAATATAGATATCGATATCACGAACAAGGCGCTGAATGCGCTCGGGGTCGATGAGATGGGACTTGAGAGCCTGGACAGAGAGATTCTCAGAACTATTATAGAAAGATTCAGAGGCGGTCCGGTCGGTATTGATACCATCGCGGCATCAATCGGAGAAGAAAGAGTGACGATTGAGGATGTTTACGAGCCATATCTGATACAGATCGGTTTCCTGCACAGAACACCTAAGGGCAGAGTTGTGTCGGAGGCCGCATACAGGCATATGGGTCTTGAACCGGATGATTAAAGCCGCATATAACCGGCAGCATCCTGCAGGCAGACGGCAGGCGAATCGTCCGGCAATCGGCAGTAAGCCGGATAACCGGTGAAACGGACTGTCTGCAGTCCGCCGAATGCTCGGCAATTTAAGAATATATGAACAATACAGAGGATAACAGATGAAAATAAGCGATTTTGATTATTACCTGCCGGAGGAGCTGATAGCGCAGAAGCCGGCAGACAAGCGTGACGGCTCGAGACTTCTTGTTGTGCACAGAGACACAGGGGAAATCGAGCACAGGCATTTTTACGACATAATAGATTATCTCAAACCGGGAGACTGCATGGTGCTCAATAACTCAAAGGTACTTCCGGCGCGTCTTTACGGCACAAAAGAAAAAACCGGGGCGAAGGTCGAGTTCCTGCTCATCAAGAGAATTGAAGGCGATACATGGGAAACGATGGTGAGACCGGGCAAAAGGCTCAAGCCGGGAGACAGCGTGATTTTTTCGGAAAAGCCGCTGCTGAGGGCAGTGATAAAGGACTTCGGAGCTGACGGCACCAGAATAGTCGAGTTCGAGTATGACGGAATTTTTATGGAAAGGCTCGAAGAGATAGGAAGTATGCCGCTGCCGCCATATATTGAGCGAGACAGCAGCGATGATGACCGCGAGCGGTATCAGACGGTTTACTGCAGAGAGGAGGGCTCCGTTGCAGCGCCGACCGCGGGACTGCATTTTACGGAAGAACTGCTTAAGAAGGCCGAGGATAAGGGCGTGGAGCTTGTTTATGTCACTCTGCATGTCGGAATCGGCACATTCAGACCGGTGAAGTGCGAGAACATAGAAGAACACAAGATGCACTTTGAGGAATATTCAATCAGTCCGGAAAGTGCTGAAATTCTGAACAGAGCAAAGCGTGAGGGGCGCAGAATTATTTCTGTAGGCACTACATCCACGCGTACAGTGGAAAGTGCAGCGTATTTTGATGAAAGTGCAGAGAACGGCGGCTGCTGGCAGGTAAAGAGCGGCGAGGGCAGCACCGGAATATTCATTTATCCCGGATATGAATTCAAGATGATTGACAGTCTGATCACGAATTTTCACCTTCCGAAATCTACGCTGCTCATGCTGATTTCTGCGCTTTACGACCGTGAAAAGATACTGGCGGTTTATGATGAAGCGGTTAAGGAAAGGTACAGATTTTTCAGCTACGGCGATGCGATGTTTATCATATGATGAAGATGCGGTAAACATATCGGCAGCAGCGGGCGGCTGCGGTTCGCTGCGGTCCGCGCGGGCTGAGAAGTCAGCAGGCAGTGTACAGAAGGGCAGTATATGAGTGGAGTAAAAGGTGAAGTGAAAAAAGTGACCCACGAATTCGGGCCGTTTTACGATAAGAATTCAAGGGTATTGATTCTGGGCAGCATACCGTCGCCGAAATCGCGGGAGCAGGGCTTTTATTACGGGCATCCGAGGAACAGATTCTGGCCGGTGCTGGCGGCACTGTTTAATGAAGCTGTACCGCAGACAGTGCCCGAGAGAAAAAATTTCCTGACAAGGCACAGAATCGCATTATGGGATGTGCTGGCGTCCTGTGATATAAAGGGAGCCGATGACGGAAGCATACGAAACCCGGAGGCAAACGATATGCGTCTGATAACGGACGGGGCGGATATCAGAGCGATTTTTACGACAGGAGGCAAGGCCGCGAAGCTGTATGAGAAGCTCTGCGAGCCGGTCTGCGGTGTCAAAGCAGAGAGACTTTCCTCGACAAGCCCGGCAAACTGCAGATGTTCACTGGAGAAACTTACCGAAGAATACAGGAAAATATTGAAGTACCTGTAGCGGTCGTGGTATCATGTTGTAGTTTGAAATCTATGATATGCCTGCGGAGCCGTGCAGCAGCCGTATTGCAGGCAGAGGGGATTTCAGCCGATTCGAATGTTGGCAGAAAATTTCAGATAAATGAAACAGCGGCAGAAAATTCCCGCTGAACTGAATGCAGACAGAGAATTTCGGCTGAACTGAATGCAGACAGAAATTTAAAACGAACTGAACGACGGCGGAGAATTTCTGAATTTAAAACAAAACGATAAATTACAAATAAGGGAGAAATAATGGCAGCAGTTACATATGAACTGATAAAAACAGATACAAGAACGAGAGCAAGGCGGGGCAGAGTGACCACGCCGCACGGGGTGATTGAAACGCCGGTATTCATGCCGGTCGGCACAGCGGCCACCGTTAAGGCGATGCGCCCGGAAGAAGTCAAGGAGCTCGGCGCAGAGATAATTCTTTCCAATACGTATCACCTCTATCTCAGACCGGGGCACGAGGTCGTAAAGGCAGCAGGCGGGCTTCATAAATTTATGAACTGGGACCGCCCGATACTCACTGACAGCGGCGGATTTCAGGTGTTCAGTCTGGGGGCGATGAGAAAAATCAAGGAGGAGGGCGTTGAGTTCCGCTCACATATAGACGGTTCGAAGCACATGCTTTCGCCGGAGAAATCGATGGAGATACAAAACGCACTGGGATCGGATATTATGATGGCCTTTGACGAATGTGCACCGTATCCGGCAGATCGTGATTATGTAAAGAACTCGCTTGAGCGTACGACAAGATGGCTGAAGAGATGTAAGGAATACCATAAGAATACTGAAAAACAGTCTCTTTTCGGCATCATGCAGGGCGGCATGTATAAGGATCTCAGAGCGGAAAGCGCGAAGCAGATTGTAGATCTGGATCTGCCGGGATATGCTATAGGCGGGCTGAGCGTAGGCGAGCCGAAGGAAATCATGTATGATATTATGGACGACTGCGTTGAGCTGCTGCCGAAGGAAAAAGCCAGATATCTGATGGGCGTAGGAAGCCCGGACTGCCTTTTTGAGGGGGTTGAGCGCGGTATCGATATGTTTGACTGCGTGCTTCCGACCAGAATCGCAAGGCACGGTATGGCAATGACATCGCAGGGACGCGTCAATATAAAAAATGCAAAGCATGAGCGCGACTTTACGCCTCTTGATCCGAACTGCAGCTGTTACACGTGCAGAAATTATTCAAAGGCATATCTGCGTCATCTGTTCAAGGCTGATGAGATACTTTCGTCAATGCTGATGACGAACCATAACCTGCACTTCCTTGTGAATACAATGAAAAATATACGAAAATCAATAGAGGAAGACCGATTCCTTGAATACAAAAAAGAGTTTTACGACAGCTACGGGAGATTTTAACAGCAGGCCGGCAATACGGAAAATCGGCAGTAAGACAGACGGCAGCGTGAGATTGATGCTTAGTAAGCTGTCAATTAAGAAAGACAACAATCTGAAAACAGAAAGGTTTTAGAAAATATGGAAATATGCAGAGACAGTAATGTCTGCGGCGGATGTGTTTATCAGGGCGTTCCGTACGAAGAGCAGCTCAGCAATAAAGCGGGTGAGGTCAGAGGGCTTCTCGGCAAAAAAGATATAAAATACGGGGAGCTTCTTGATATTGAGGCCGCACCCGACAGATACAGATACCGAAACAAGATGGAGTACACATTCGGAGATATGCAGAAAGACGGTCCGATGACACTGGGAATGCACAAGAAAAAGCATTTCATGTCCATCGTCACTGTAGACGAATGTCAGCTGGTGCACGACGACTTCAATATTATACTGAGAAATGTGCTGAGTTTTGCATCATCGAGAGGATATTCACATTATCATAAAAAACTGCACAGAGGTCTGATGAGGCACCTGATAGTAAGGCGCGGCGTGAGAACCGGCGAACTGCTTGTGAACGTAGTGACGAGCTCGGAGGAAGGTTTTGACGAAGAAGCTTTCACGGAAATGCTTCTTGCGCTGCCGCTGGAAAACACAATTGTCGGTGTGCTGAGGACGATAAATGACAGGCTTGCAGATGCAGTATATTGTGATGAACTGCGTGTTCTGCACGGCCGTGATTATTATATGGAAGAGATTCTCGGACTCAAGTTCAAAGTCAGCGCGTTTTCGTTTTTTCAGACGAATGTGGCTGCCGTAGAGAACCTTTATTCATATGCGATTGGACTGATTGATGATTTTGAGAACAAAACGGTGTTCGACCTTTACTGCGGAACCGGAACGATAACCCAGACGCTTGCGAGAAAAGCAGGCAAGGTAATCGGAATAGAACTTGTCGAGGATGCTGTAAAGGCTGCGGAGGCAAATGCGGCGCTTAACGGTCTCACAAACTGTGAGTTTATTGCGGGCGATGTTTTCGAGGTCCTGAAAACCGTCGAGGACAAGCCGGATGTGATAGTTGTGGATCCTCCGCGGGTAGGGATATCCCCGGATGCACTCGATAAAATCATCAGTTACGGCGTAGACCAGATAGTTTATATTTCCTGCAATCCGAAATCACTGGCAGAAAACCTGTATTATCTGCAGTACTACGGATACAGGATAGAATCAGTGAAGCCGTTTGATAATTTCCCCGGCACAAAACATGTTGAAGTCGTAACACTGCTTGTCAAGGAGCGATAGCGACGCCGAGAAGCAGATGTACGCCTCATGCGACAGCTGTCCGCGACTGGCACGAGGGAAGCAGATTGACAGAGCGGAGACAGCGAACCGCTGA
>CAVECM010000068.1:0-11945 GCA_963614095.1 Bacteroidaceae bacterium | reverse complement strand
AGCGCTGATGATACTTGGCGGGGGACCGCCCGGGAAAGTAAGACGTTGCCGTTTTGAAAAGAGACAGTCTGTGTAAGCAGGCTGTTTTTTTTAGTGCTGTACCCGGCGGTACACATTTCTGACGGGTGAAATCCTCTGATCAGTATTCTTCTCTGCAGCCTTGGTTTTATGCAGCTTTGATTTTAAAGGGATCGGGCTGCATTCGCAAATCACTTTTTAAGAGAGCAAATTATACGCTCCTGTATTATTAAAAAAGAGCCCGCGGAAGTGAGATCATTGTTTCTATATTGTGCCGGCAGATACTATCTTTCTGTACAGTTACTTTATGGAGCCGGAGCCGGAACTTTTCGATTTAAATGTTTTACTCAGATAACTTGCTATTGTCTCCTGAAGCTTTATCAGTCGAGTTCTGTGGTTTTGGAGATTGCTTACCTGCGTGGGCATTTTTGCTTGAAGATGAAGCATTACTGCATTTTCCTATTGTGCCGCCGGTATTACCTTTTGCCATGGATGCTATATCTCCCACTCCGTTTAAGACAATACTCGGCTGATATGCATATGTTTTAAGTGTGTTGGGACTTGATACACCGGATAATACGAGAACAGTTGACATACCGCTTTCCATGCCGGAAATAATATCAGTATCCATACGATCACCTACCATTACTGCTTCTGCAGAATGACAATTCAGCATACGAAGCCCGGTCCGTATCATTAAAGGGTTTGGTTTTCCGCAAAAATACGCCTTTCTTCCGGTAGCCATTTCTATAGGTGCTATAAGTGCACGGCAGGCGGGGGCTATTCCGTTTTCGATTGGCCCGGAGACATCTGAGTTTGCACCGATTAATTTTGCGCCGGACATAACAAGATTTGTTGCTTTAGTCAATGTATCAAGTGAGTAACTGCGCCCTTCTCCGACAACTACATAATCCGGATTTACATCGTTCATAGTCAGGCCGGCATCGTATAAAGCATTAAGAAGACCGGCTTCACCAATAGCAAAGACTGAGCATCCGGGAGCCTGTTCCTTGAGGAAAGCAGCTGTAGCCAGAGCACTGGTATAAAAATGGTCTTCAGAAACATCAAGTCCCATGCGTGCCAGCTTCTGATGAAGTTCACGAGGAGTATATCCGCTGTTATTGGTTAAAAAGAGGAACTCCTTATTCTCTTCGTAAAGCCATTGAATAAATTCTGCCACACCCGGCAGGATCTGATTACCTTTGTAAATCACACCATCCATATCACAGATGAAGCCCTTCTTTTCGTTAAAATTTATACTATTTAAATTTTTATGCATAGTTTACCTTCTTTCTATAGTGCATATTATAAATTCAGTTGAGTTTGGTTTTCTATTCGATAGTTTAGTTTTTTATATTCAAAGATGCATGGCAGCAAGTAATTTGAAAACGTACAACTGCCGGTGCATGCAGCAGATTATCGTTTATAATTCTGTTTTGAATTTCTATAATCAGGAGTTTCAAAATAAAGCTGCATATATGTTTTGCGTAAATAATCGATTTCTCATCAGTTATTTATATTGAATTATAGCATCGGGAGATTGTAATAGCTATAAATTCAGAACTGATTTAACATGCAATTTATATTACCTGCTCGAATATTATGTTTATATTAATTGTAGTAAAGGCTTGCAAATCTGCTGTAAACAGGTAAGGTGCAGGTAAATCTGCTGTAAACAGCGCATCCGGTGAAATCTGTCAAAAGCAGAGCAGGCGGTTCGGTGAGGGGATTTTTAATATTGAAAAAACCTCGTGCATGCAGCCTTTCAGCGGAATCACGAGGCATCATTATTTATTCTTTTGTACATCTCGGATACATTACCAAAGAATTAAGTATCAGCATACTTATGTTTTGATGTGCATGTTTTCTTTACATAGAACTGCAGCGGGTTCATATATCTGATAATAAATATTTGAATGTGAAGTGAATTAAGTAAAGTAAAGTTAAATTAAATTAATGTTCAAATGTTACGGTATCACTGCCAAGCAGTTCATTTGTACTTTTGTCATAAAGTTTGAATGTAAGTTTGCCTTCCTTGCCGAATATCGGCATCGGGTACTGAAATCTGGCGGTGATTACAGCACCGCTTTTCCATGATGAATCAAGATTGTATATCTGACTTTCTCCGCCCGGCCAGGCAACTTCATAATACAGCATTATCTGTTCCGATGGTTCTCCGCCGCTGAGCGATGCATGGAAATAAACAGTGTCTTTTCTGCTGACAGTGCTGACATCTGTCGAATTATCAGTTTCTGACGTATTAGCGACAATCTTTATATGCCAAGCATAATAAGCATCATATATTTCCTGTATGCCGGTATATTTTACCGCCATCAGATCAGACATATACTCCTCGACTTTAGCAGTTCTGTCAGCCTGGTAGGCTTTTACATATGTAAATTTGGCAAGATTAATCTTTGCCTGTACGTCCTCGTTGTCTTTTAAATCTGCAGCAACATAATATGTACTCAAGGCCTTTTCATATTCAGCATTATTGAGGTGCTGATCGCCGATGGCAATGTAACAGTTCCAGATTTTATCATGAAGAGACTGGTCATCCTTAAGATCAATGGCTATGTTGTATGTATCGATTGCTTTGTTATATTCACCGGCTTCAAAGTATTTGTCCGCCATACCGCAGTAGCATTGCCATATGAGATCCTTACAGTTTTTATAGTCTCCAAGTGATTTGTATTTTTCAATCGCTTTCGCATACTTACCCCTTGCCTGAAGATCCTGTGCATCCTGATACTGCATTGCAGGCGCGGCCATATAATAGTAAATCGCAGTACCGCATCCGCCTATCAGAAGCATACATGCAATTATTGCAATTAAAATTTTTGCTTTGAATCCAAGATGTTTTTTCCGACCCGCAGACTGGGAGATGCCTTTTGAATCCTGAACAGCATTGTTTTTATACAGAGCTGCAGGCGGAGCTGCATTCGTGCCGGCAGAAACGGCCGTGCTGACAGCAGGCATATTGTCAGGCTCAGATAAAGCGCATGAATCTGAGCTTTGCACGGACGTCTCTGTGTCAGACTGTGAGGGCAAAGCAGAAACAGCAGCAGTAACGTCAGAATCAGATGTATCAATTCGTGCAGAATGGTCTGAAGCGATATTTTCAGTACCCTCTGCATTACCGCCTGCAGGTGTCTCCTCAGAGCAGGCCTCTGCGGCTGTGTTTTCATTTTGTGAAGCGCTTGCCGCAATAGTTTTCTTTGTGTCAGATAAATCTATGCAGACGGCAGCATGTACATTTTCGGAGGAATTGTTTTCAGAAGCATCTGTATCATTTTCGAGTTCAGTTTCACTGTCATCCTCTGAGGCAGGCTGATATGCCTTGACTGTAAGTCTGCTCTGATTATCCTGCTCATCATAATCTGCCGTATGTAAATTCGCAGCGTCGGAATTTTCCCCTGTTTCATTCTGCATATCGGAATCATCCGTTTCAATAGGGACGACCACAAGACAATTATCTCCGGAGGCCTCACGTTTTCTGCGGCGTGCGTCTATATCAGACTGGATTTTTTCTTCCTGGTCGATTTTTTCTTTGGCCGCCTTATTCAGCTTCCTGTTGAGTTTTCCCGGGGCACCGGCCGGCTTGTGAAGTATAAACAGTGATCTAAGAAGATCTCTTTCAAGACCGCAGCTTATACAGCGTTTGCCTTTATTCAGATGCCCGCAGCTGCATGACCAGTAGCTGCCGAATTCTTCAAACCAGTATTTCGGTTTGGTTGGTGCTGACGCAAACTGCTCGATTATATCCTCATATATATCGTCATCAGGTGTGAGCGGGCGCGGTTCGTAAATCTGAGTGATTTTATTTTCAGATGTCTTATTCTGTGCATCTGATATATCCTTCAGATCCAGTGCCTTTCGCGTTTCCTTGCTTTCACTGTCTGCAGCGGTGTTTTTACGGGCATTTCCGGGAGCGTTTTCCTGACTGCCGCCTGAAGTATCGTTTGTATGCGGTTTATCAGCGGTTTCCGGAGAAAGCGTTATCAGAGTTGTCGTATCAAATTGTTTATTGTGTTTCCATCCTTTGATTTTTTTCACCTTTTAATGCTCCCTGTTTTATTGATTCCATAGCGTTCATTATACCAGTAAATTACCTTTATAACAAGCGTGCGGAGTGTGTTAAATTAACGACGGGGGGATTTTATTTTGAAAGGCAGCTGCAGAAAAATGAGTTGAATCACAGCATGGAAAGCGTGCGGAGGAAACGCAGAAAAAGAGAATATGCACTCTGCAGTGAATTCGGAACAGAATACTATGTAAAAGAAAAAGAAAGGGGAAGAGAAAGGGGGAATACAGATTACATTTAATTTGCATATATATAACGAATTTTTATATATGGGTTTCTGAAAAGCACTGTTCAGCGGTTTTTTGGAATGTTCAGAATGGAAAATGAAGGATATTTTCGGCTATAACAAAATATAATAGTAGGTATAACATAAAATTAGTATTGAATTTACAGCAATATTGTTATAATATATACAACGAAAGGTTGCCAGTGAACTCTAGAGTGTATACAAAATACAACTTTTGTTAAAAACTTACATAATTGTTGAAATTCCAACGATTGCAAAAGTACACAAAGTTTTTTTATGTATATTGTATAATTATTAGTACAAGGTTGACAAAAGTTATATATTAATGTAATGTCTATATTGGTATGCGATATTTTGATAATTGATTTACGGCACGGAAACCGTACGATGTAAAAATGACGCCGATTCTTTTCAGGATTATGCGGAAATGCTTACGATACGGCATTTTACAATACGGGATGAGGTGCTGCAGAATTGAATCAATAATTGTGCAGGTAATAAACATAATTATATGGAGGGAATTATGTCAAACAAAATAATGAAAACTATGGACGGTAATACGGCTGCGGCTCATGTATCCTATGCCTTTACTGACGTGGCTTCGATTTATCCGATAACACCGTCCTCAACAATGGCTGAAGTTGTTGATGAATGGGCTGCATATGGCAGAAAGAATATTTTCGGCCAGACTGTAAAAGTTGCAGAGATGCAGTCGGAAGCAGGTGCTGCAGGCGCTGTACACGGCTCACTGTCAGCAGGTGCACTTTCCACTACATATACGGCTTCACAGGGACTTCTTCTTATGATACCGAACATGTACAAAATTGCCGGTGAGCTTTTACCGGGCGTTTTCCATGTGGCAGCAAGAAGTATATCAACTCATGCTCTGTGTATCTTCGGCGATCATTCAGACGTTATGGCATGCAGACAGACAGGTTTCGCAATGCTGGCGTCAGGTTCAGTTCAGGAAGTAATGGATCTCGGCGGAATAGCACACCTTGCAGCAATAAAGGGAAGAGTTCCGTTCGTTCACTTCTTTGATGGATTCAGAACTTCACATGAGATACAGAAAATTGAAGTGTTCAGCTATGATGATTATAAAAAGCTGGTAGACTGGGATGCAGTGCAGGAATTCAGAGACAAGGCTCTCAATCCTGAACATCCGGTTATCAGAGGTACTGCGCAGAATCCGGACGTATTCTTCCAGGGAAGAGAAGCATCAAATAAATTCTATGATGCAATTCCGGAAATCGTAGTTGAGTACATGAATAAAGTAAGTGAGATTACAGGAAGAAGCTATAAGCCTTTCGACTATGTCGGAGCTCCGGATGCAGAAAGAATAATAGTTGCTATAGGTTCAGTATGTGAGACTATAGAAGAAACTATCAATCATATGAATGCGGAAGGTGAGAAAGTCGGTCTCATTAAGGTAAGACTTTACAGACCTTTCGTAAGAAAATACTTCATGGACGTACTGCCTGAGACAGTTAAGAAGATTGCTGTTCTGGACAGAACAAAAGAACCGGGTTCACTCGGTGAGCCTCTTTATCAGGATGTAAAGACGCTGCTCTTCGACGAGGACAGAGATATCAAGGTTTACGGCGGACGTTACGGTATCGGTTCGAATGACACTAATCCGGGCATGATAAAAGCTGTATATGACAATCTTAACAATGAAGAACCTAAGAACCACTTTACAGTTGGTATCGAAGACGATGTTACAAATCTTTCGCTGCCGTACACACAGGGCGTTGCTATGGAACCGGAAGGCACTATCAAGTGTAAGTTCTGGGGTCTCGGATCTGATGGTACTGTAGGTGCGAACAAGACAGCTATAAAGATTATCGGAGACAAGACTGATATGTATGCACAGGGCTACTTTGCATATGACTCGAAGAAATCAGGCGGAGTTACTATCTCACATCTGAGATTCGGAGAAAAACCGATTCAGTCAACATATCTGATTAACAATGCAGATTTTGTTGCATGTCATAACCAGGCTTACATAAAGCAGTACGATATGCTCAAAGACCTTAAGGAAGGCGGAACATTCCTTATGAACAGCCTGTGGAGCGATGCTGAAATGAATGAGCATCTCCCGGCAAAGGTAAAGAGAGACATAGCAGAAAAGAAGATAAATTTCTATGCGATAGATGCAGGTAAAATTGCTGAAGAAATCGGTCTCGGAAGCAGAATCAACATGATAATGCAGGCTGCATTCTTCAAGCTCACTAATGTAATTCCTATCGACAATGCTGTTGAATACCTCAAGGAAGGAATCAACAAGTCATACGGCAAGAAGGGACAGAATGTTGTTGACATGAACTGTGCTGCTGTAGATAAAGGAATAACAGCTATAAGAAAAGTAGAAGTTCCTGCTGAGTGGGCAAATGCAGAAGATCCTGAGGGTGAAAAGGTTGAGCTTCCTGAATTCATAGAACAGGTTCTGATTCCTATGAACAAGCAGGAGGGAGACAATCTGCCTGTAAGCGCATTCAACGGAATTGAAGACGGAACATTCCCGTCAGGTACAGCAGCTTATGAAAAGCGCGGTGTAGGTGCACACATTCCTGAATGGCAGCCGGAAAACTGCATACAGTGCAACCAGTGCTCGTTTGTTTGTCCGCATGCAGCTATCAGACCTGTACTTCTTGATGAGGCAGAAAAAGCAGCAGCTCCGGAAGGCTTCATAACAATAAAGGCAGCAGGCAAAGGCATGGAAGATCTGCAGTACAGAATGCAGGTTTCGGCACTTGACTGTCTGGGATGCGGCAACTGTGCAGATATCTGCCCTGCAAAGAACAAGGCTCTCGTAATGAAGCCGTTCGCAGAAGTGGAAAAAGAAAAGGAAAACTGGGAATACGGAATCAAGCTTCCTAGAAAAGAAGAAAGAGTAAATGTTCAGAGCGTTAAGGGAAGCCAGTTCGCAAAACCTTATATCGAGTTCTCAGGCGCATGTGCAGGCTGCGGAGAGACTCCGTATATCAAGCTTGTTACGCAGCTCTTCGGAGACAGAATGATTATTGCCAACGCTACAGGATGTTCATCAATATGGGGTGCATCAGCACCTTCGATGCCGTACTGCAAGGACGAAAACGGCAGAGGACCGGCATGGGCAAACTCACTGTTTGAAGACAATGCAGAGTATGGATACGGAATGGTAATGGCTAACAAGCAGCTCAGAGGCAAGCTTGAAGAAGCCATGAATGAACTGCTTGCGATGGATGTCGATGATAATCTTAAGACAGCTATGTCAGAGTGGATTGAATTCAAGAACGACGGAAGCGCAACAAGAGAAAAGAGTGACAATGTTATTGCCGCTGTAGAAAATCTTAAGACAGACAATGAGGAAGTAAAGGCTCTCTGCAGCACAATAATGGATCTGAAGGATTATCTCGTTAAGAAGTCAATCTGGGCTCTCGGCGGAGACGGATGGGCATACGATATAGGTTACGGCGGTCTTGACCATGTACTTGCTTCAGGCGAGAACATCAATATCCTGGTATTCGATACAGAAGTATATTCGAATACAGGCGGTCAGGCTTCAAAATCCACACCGGAAGCTGCAGTAGCTAAATTCGCTGCAGCAGGCAAGAGAATCAAGAAGAAGGATCTCGGACTGATGGCAATGTCATACGGATATGTTTATGTAGCTCAGGTAGGTATGGGAGCAGACAAGAACCAGCTTATGAAGGCTATAATTGAAGCAGAAAACTATGACGGACCGTCAATCATCATAGCATATGCACCTTGCATTAACCACGGAATCAAGAAGGGAATGGGCAAATCCCAGGAGAATATCAAGGACGCTGTACAGGCAGGATACTGGCACCTTTACAGATACAATCCGGATCTCAAGAAGGAAGGAAAGAATCCGTTCAAGCTCGATTCGAAGGAGCCTACTACAAGCTTCAGAGACTTCATCATGGGCCAGGTAAGATATTCATCACTTGCAAAGGAATTCCCGGATATTGCAGAGAAGCTGTTTGAGATTACAGAAGAGAATGCGAAGTCCAGATACAATACATATAAGGAACTGGATGCAAGAGACACAGCTCTTATGTAAAAAATCCTGAAGGGATGAAACTCCAAGGGGTTTAAGACTCCCGGGAAGGGGTTTGGCAGCAAATAAAAAGCAAATAAAAGAGCGGCGATTTGTTCAGATGAGTAAATCGTCGCTTTTTGTATAAAGAAAACCCCGCATTAGACGCGGGGATTGCTTCTTTTATAAAAATTTCATGCTGCGTTCTTGAGAATCTGCATACCCGGAAGCATTACAGCAGTCAATACGCTCAGAAACCGATGCAATGAATTATTTCCCGGAGTTTAATTCTTTCGCTTTGTTCTCCAGCCATTCGGCAACCTCTTTATAGCCCTCGCCTGTTTTTCCGGAAACCTTGAATACCGGAACATCCTTATTCAGAGCACGGACTCCCTTCATGAAATATTCCTCGTCAAAATCGAGATATGGTATAAGATCGACTTTGTTCAGCAGGATAATATCTGCTTTTTCAAATGCAAGAGGATATTTGTAAGGTTTGTCGCTGCCTTCAGTAACGGTCGATATGAGCATCATAACGTGTTCTCCTATCGTGAATTCAGCAGGGCAGACAAGATTGCCTATGTTTTCGATAAACAGCACTCCGGGTTCACTGAAGGACATGTGCCCGGTAGCATGTTCGATAAGCGGTGCATCCAGATGGCATTCACCGTGTGTATTGACCTGGTGAGTTTCTATGCCCAGCGAATTGAGAGTCTGTGTGTCAATGTCGGACTCGATGTCGCCCTCTATGACATACGGCTTGATGTTCAGGTGTTTGACGATGTTCTTGAGTGTCGTTGTTTTTCCGACTCCCGGAGCACCCATCTCGTTGACAACGAGTACTCCGTGTTCAGTCATGTGCTCATTGACGTGCTCTGCTATATGGTCGTTTTCATCAAGGATACCTTCCATAACGTTGACTTTTCTGATATCATGCATTGATATTACCTCCGTTTGATATATTCCGCCGCATGCACTTACGCATGCGGGATAAGTCAGATGCTGCGTTTTATATGTTTTTTTATTCGATTTCGATGCTTTCTATATAGAATTCCTTGCCTATTTCAGTGGGTTCTCCCAGTCCGCCGCATTTCGGGCAGTCAAAACTCATAGGTCTTTTGTGGAAAAGCTCTCCGCATTCCGGGCATCTGAGCATGGGCTTCACGTGTTCTATATTGACGAGTGCACCCTCACATATCGTGTCCTGTGATATTATATCAAAATACATCTGTACGGATTCGCCGACATATCCTGAATAATCACCGATCACGAGATTAACTTTTGTAACTTTCGAGCCGCTGGCTTTCCTGCAGTGCTCGCCTGCGATTTTTATGATTTGTTCTGTGATTGGATATTCATGCATAGTTTCGTTCCTGCTGTTAGAAAATTATTTACAGATTACATTATAAATCTTTCAACGGGTATTAACAAACTTTTTTTGCGCTTATGTGCTAATTGATAAGTTGTTTTATGTATCACAGAATTTGTTTCTTTGTAATGAACAAAAAAACAAGCTGTAAAGATGCATAATTTGGTAGCCGGACACAATTAATTTTGGTTTTTTATGTTTTTTTTATACAATACGTAAATCTCTTGACGATGGTGTCTTTACACTTTATACTAAAAAGTACTGTTATGGGATGGTGATTATTGACAATGTCATCATCGGTTATTTTTTTTGAGGAGAGTGAAATTTTTTGAGAGATCAATGGAACAACAAGCTGGGCTTTCTGCTTGCGGCAATAGGCTCGGCTGTAGGACTGGGAAATCTTTGGCGATTTCCTTATGTAGCCGCTACCAACGGCGGCGGTGCATTCTTAGTACCGTATTTCTTTGCAATTATTACGGCAGGTATACCTATTCTTATTCTTGAGTATACCATGGGTAAAACCTACAGAGGAGGAGCTCCTGTTACATGGGCCAGAATCAATAAGAAATTCGAATGGATCGGATGGTTTCAGGTAATGGTAGCGTTCGTTATCGGAACATATTATTTTGCAATCATCGTATGGGTACTCAGCTATGTCGGATTTTCGTTCACACAGGCATGGGGGTCGGATCCTTCATCATTCTTTATCGAATATCTGGGACTTACGGACAGCGCATTGAATTTCGGCGGAATAAGAACAAACCTGATAATACCGTTCATTATTATATGGGCTGTAGTTGCGTTTGTTATGTATAAAGGCATAAGCAGCGGTATTGAGATGATATGCAGAGTATGTCTGCCGATACTTATGCTTCTCACAGTTATCCTTGTAGTGAGAGGAATTACACTTCCGGGTGCTGTAAAGGGTCTTGAATATATGTTCAAGCCTGACTGGTCGAAGCTGACCGATGCAAGTGTATGGGTAGCGGCGTACGGGCAGATTTTCTACAGTCTGTCGATAGGCTTTGCTATCATGCTGGCATATTCGAGCTATCTGCCTAAAAAGACTGACGTTGTTAACAGTGCATTTATCACTGCAACTGCAAACCATGGATTTGAAGTGTTTGCAGGTATCGGTGTATTCAGCATCATGGGATTCATGGCAGCTCAGCAGGGCGTGGCGGTAGAGGATATCGCAGCTTCAGGTATCGGACTGGCATTCATGACGTTCCCTACTGCTATAAGCGAACTTCCGGCACTCAATGCGCTCTTCGGAATATGCTTCTTCGGAGCACTGCTGACAGCCGGCATCACATCAATGGTATCAATACTGCAGGCTGTAGTATCGGGATTCCATGACAAGTTCGATATTGAACACAAGAGAGCTGTTACGATTGTGCTGGTGCCTACATTTGTAATCAGTATACTGTTTATAACAGGCGCAGGTATGAATATACTGGATATCATCGATGCATTTATAAATAATATCGGTGTTGCATCAGGCGGTGTTATTGAGGTAATTCTCATAACGAGATTCTTCAATCCTGAAAAGCTTCGTAAAGAGGCGAATGAATTCTCCAATTTCAGCATAGGAAGATGGTGGATTTATTCACTGAGAATTGTTACAACAATAGTTCTCGGTGTGATGCTGTTCATCAACACAAAAGACTTCATAGTCAACGGATACGGAAGCTATTCGTCGGCTGATGTCGGTGTGTTCGGATGGGGATGTATCTTATTCGTTGTTATATTTGCTGACTTCTTTACTGTTGTTCCGGGAAAAGAAGGATATGCAGATCTGGATAAAATATCACAGAAGGAGGTTGCAGAATGAGTACAAGTGCAATAATTCTGATGGTAATAGGCTGTGTGGGTCTCTGGGGAGGCTTTGCGGTATCATGCGGTATTGCATTCAGATGCAGCAAAAAAGGAAAAATGAAATAAACTACTGTGTCACTGAATGAATGATGCGTGCCTGCTTTTGCGTGAGTCGGCAGATTTGCCCGGCTCTGCAGAAGCAGGCATATTTTTATAACCGGATAAACAGGACCGCTGACCGGGCCGGCAGGGCAAATATCAGAAGGATTGATGTTATACAGAAAGATTGACGATACAAAGAAAGATTAGCGGCATATAAATATACGAAAGATAACAGCGGCATGGTTTACGAATCGTACAAAAAAAT
>CAVECM010000067.1:0-12343 GCA_963614095.1 Bacteroidaceae bacterium | reverse complement strand
CATCGTCCTCAGAAGTTCTGAGCCTGTCATTTTGACAGCATTTACTATCTCTTCGAGAACTGGCTTGCTCTTCTTGCTTTCTTGAGTCCGTATTTCTTTCTTTCTTTCATTCTTGAGTCTCTTGTCAGGAAGCCTGCTGCCTTGAGGGCCGGTCTGTATGCTTCTCTGTCTGCCTCGCAGAGAGCTCTTGAGATACCATGTCTTAAAGCTCCTGCCTGACCTGTGTATCCGCCGCCGTGAACTGTTGCGATAACATCGAACTTGCCTTCGCAGCCTGCGATTTCAAAAGGTCTCTTTACCTCTCTCTTAACGATCTCCATTGCGAGATAATCATCGAGCGGCTTCTTGTTAACTGTGATATTTCCGTTACCAGGGACTAATCTGACTCTAGCAACTGAAGATTTTCTTCTTCCTGTTCCATAATACTGTGTTTTTGCCATCGTTCAAATCCTCCCTTCCTTAAATATCCAGAACTTCCGGCTTCTGAGCTGCGTGGTTGTGCTCAGGGCCTGCATAAACCTTTAACTTCTTGTACATCTGTCTGCCGAGCTTGCCGTTAGGCATCATGCCCTTTACAGCATGTCTTACTGCTTCAGTCGGATGCTTTTCCATCATCTTCTCAAAAGTCAGCTCTCTGAGACCGCCCGGATATCCTGTATGTCTCTTGTAAATCTTTTCTTTTCTCTTCTTGCCTGTTACCTCAACCTTCTCTGCATTGATAACGATAACATAATCTCCGCAGTCAACGTGAGGTGTGTAAGTCGGTTTGTTCTTTCCTCTGAGAACAGCTGCAATCTGTGATGCCATTCTTCCGAGGTTCTTGCCTTCAGCATCCACAACGTACCATTTACGTTCTACTTCTGCAGGCTTTGCGATAAATGAACTCATCTTGTCTTCCTTTCTACCTACTGGGTTTGCAGTGCAAACTTTTTCGGCCCTGCCTACTTGATTTATCGTGTAAATGTGCAGAGCGCGCATCATCCGGGGGCAACTCCCCATGATGCATGCCGGACCAGTCATACCGTACCGGTCATGCAGAATCTGCCCGCACCTGAACGCGATAAACGTTTTCGGCGAACTAAAACTTATAAATCTTTTAGCCGTGCTGGCCCGGACAGCTTTCCATCCTGCTCGCACGAAAAAATCTGTGCCGTGCACACGACACAGATTCATTTTACACGTCTTCAAGTCTTATGTCAAAGGTTTTTGCAGTATTTCCTGAATATCAGGCTGGCATTCTGGCCGCCGAAGCCGAATGCGTTTGTCATCGCCGTGTCCACGCGCTGTCTGCGCATCCGACCCGCGACGTAGTCAAAGTCGCCCTCGGGGTTGTCAAGATTGAGAGTAGGAGGGATGATGCCGGTTCTGATTGCCTGAATGCAGGCAATCGACTCAGTCAGACCGCCGCCTCCCATCAGATGTCCGGTCGCGCCTTTGGTCGAACTGATTGCCGGACGGGCACCCCCGAAAGCCCGGGTAATTGCCGCCAGCTCTGCACTGTCACCCTGTTTCGTTCCGGTACCGTGCGCATTTATATAATCAATCTGCTGCGCACTCACTCCCGCACAGTCCATAGCCTTCTGCATGCACTCGGCTGCCATCTTTCCGGCAGGGTCGGGCTGCGTGACATGATACGCATCGTTATTATTCGCCCAGCCCGCAAGCTCAGCATAAATCACTGCACCCCGCGCCTTTGCATGAGACTCAAGCTCCAGCACCAGCGCGCCGCCGCCCTCGCCTATGACAAAACCGTTTCTGCCCGCATCAAACGGCCGGCACGCATGCAGCGGATCATCGTTCGACCGCGAAAGAGTGTGCGCATTGGCAAGCGAATAAATCACGAGCGGACACAGGATGCTCTCGGAACCCACCGCCAGCATCGCATCCGCCTCGCCCGCAAGCAGCAGCATCACCGCCATCGACACCGCATCACACCCGGACGCACATGCAGTCGAAAGCGTGGAGCTCGGACCACAGATTCCGTACGCAATCGCAATCTGCGCAGCCGCAATATTTCCCAGAATTTTAGGCACAAAACGCGGGCCGACATTCTTGTGCACGGCATTCGTCAGGATTTCCTGAGTCGCTGCAGTCGCTGCAACGCCTGCCATTGCGGTTCCCATCACAATTCCCGTGCGCTCAGGGGCGGCCGGCAGCTTATCACCGAGTGCCTCCTTTGCAGAAACGAATGCGTACTGCGTGAACGCATCGGTCTCATGAATCATTTTTCTCGGCATGCTGGCCTCAATGTCAAAGTCCTTCACCTCCGCAGCGATTTTCACCGCCAGACTGTCCGCATCAAAACGCATTATCCGGTCGATGCCGCATTCCCCGTTTATCAGGCTGCTCCAGTAATTTTCGACACCGCATCCGACGGGGGTTACCGCCCCCATACCTGTGACTACTATTTTTTCATGTTTTCTGAGATTTGTGTTCATGCTCCCTCCGTGCGGCCGGCGGCAGAATTCTGATGCCGGCCTGAAGATATGTGCGGCTTTACATATCCCGCTGCATATTATATAATTGATAGCAAAATCGGATAAGTCTTTTGAAAATCCGTTTTTTCCGGATAACCGGCTGCTGCGGCGATACCGGCATCAGCTTGTCGGACCGATTTACTGAACCGGATAACCGAGCTCGTTTAAAGGCCCGGACGGCATAACCGGTTTTATGCTGATAAAATCATACCATCTGCAAAAAACGGTGTCAACAAATGAGGAGATATGATGCATCTGAACCAGATCAAAAGCTTCCTGACTGTAAGCAAACTGCTGAATTTTACAAATGCGGCGCGGCAGAACGGAGTTCCGCAGTCGACCATCAGCCGCCAGATTAATGACCTCGAACAGCAGCTCGGCGTCAGGCTGTTTTACAGAACTAAACGCGATGTGCAGCTCACCGAGGAGGGGCGCACTTTTATACCTTATGCGCAGGAGATTCTCGACACTGCAAAGAAGGGAGCCTATGCTGTGAAACAGCTGCACGACGGCGCACGCGGGCGGCTTTCCATTGCCACAATTCCATCTGCCGACAGCTTCCTGCAGGGATGTCTGACGGAATTCGCACAGAAATATCCGGATATAATCGTTGACATCACTTATATTTCCGGCGGAGAAATGCTGCTCGGAGAGAATGAAGACCCTTATGATTTTCATTTTCTGTACACCGATATACTGCCTGACAGTGATGAGTTTGATGTGCTGGATATATGTGCGGACAGGCTGAGCTTCGTTTTTCCGGCGGGATGGCTGGAAAAGCACAATGTCAATGCAGACAATAAAATCAGTGCCGAGATGCTTCGTGAGGAAAAGTTCATACTGCTTACCGAGGCAGAAAATCCGCTGCTTTATATGCAGATTATGAATTTCTGCAGGACGCACAGGTTCTCGCCGGTTACAGCGAATCGGTTCAGTGATGTGCGGTCCGTGCTGCTTTCGGTAAGTGCGGGGCTGGGGATTTCGATACTTCCGGGCCTTGCGGGAGAATGGGCCGGATATGATGCGAATGATACCTGGCTCAGCCAAGAGCTGAGCTCGAAAGTCAGCATGCTTCCTCCGGGACTGGAGGTCTGTCCGATTGATGACAGCTGCTCAATCGACTGTGCAGCCGCATGGAAAAAATCACTCCTGAACCCTGCAGCGGCGCTTTTTCTGGAAATTATCCGCAGACGGTGCCGGTAGCTGCATTACTCTTTTGGAAAATGCGGGCAATTTATCTGCATGCCGGAGAAAAAACTCCGAACGCACGCGGGCGGAGCTATCCGCAGACCTTGCCGGATCGCTGTACACACCTTGAAAAGTATTGACATACAACTGATAAAGCAGTATATTTTTATTAGAAAAGAGAAGCCGATGAACGGCTGCTCCCATAATGTTTTGAAGTAAGAACTCCGTCGCACTATCGGATTTGAGGACGGAGTTTTTACTTTATATAAAAACTAATGCTTGTCTTTCAACAAGGTGATAACTGCGACTATCAAAAGTCCGGCAGTGCAGAATGCACTCAGAGCTTCATATGTAATCATAGCATCACCCCCCTTCTCGGGAGCTTCCGTCCACCGTATCTCAGGCTTCTCTGCTGCTATTGTATCATCAACGCAATTTATTTACAATATATTTCTTTTTTTCTTTTTTATTCCATTTTGTATTCTGATTACTCAGACTGCTTTCAATATGTAATAATCAGCATTTTCTCGAATCAGCCTGTCTGCTCATTCAGATATCGCAGAGACATATTAAATGACTTGCTACTCGGAGACGAAACCTGTAAAATATTCTTAAACACATCATGCTCTGACGAAAAAATCCCAAAGAGGGTTCTACATGAATACAAATCAGGAGGACTTAACATGAACACAAACCAGCAGAATCAGACAGATACGATGAATATATCCGAAGGCAGTTCAAGGCCCGCTGCAAAGTCGGCACTTGAGCCTGATCCGACTCGTACCGGCTCCGGTATACACCGAGCCCCGGCAGGCAAAACTGCAAAGCGCACAGCGGTCCTGTTTCTCGCTCTGCTTCTGGCACTCTCATCGTGGGGAGGCATAGCAGGCGCAGTTTCGGCGTCTGCGGCTGTCACTGCCGGCAGCAGACCGGCGGGCTCCATACTAAGCAGCACGGCGGGGTCATCACAAAACGAATCCGGCTCTGCGGGCAGCTCCGAGGATGAAAACAGCTCCGAAGATTCGGCACAGGGCAGTGCTGAGGGCGGGAGCAATTCCGGCAGCAGCTCCGGAAACCATGACAATTCCTCGAGCTCAACGCAGGACAGCTCCGAAATCGCAGCCGAGGATCAGGCAATCCTCGATCAGGACATCAGCTCCGAAGAAATCAGCGACTTCGAGGAAGCTGTATCTGATGAAGAAATGGATGTCGATGGTGATTATGACGTCGCCTACACCGGAGATTTCAGCAAGGTTGTATCCGGCTATATCGTGATTTACCCGAAAAAGCTGACCGACAGCAGTAAAAAATGGCCGGTAATCGTCTGGGCAAACGGAACCGCATGCGCACCCGCTTTATACTGGAACGCCCTGTGCGCACTCGCATCAAAGGGATACATTGTCGTGGCCAGCTCCGACACTATGTCCGCCGACGGCAAGAGCCAGATTGGTCAGATTGACTATATCCTGTCTGAAAACGAAAAAAGCAGCAGCATTTTTTACGGCAAGATTGACAGCGATAAAATAGGTGCCGCAGGCCATTCGCAGGGCGGCCGAAGTACTGTAAATGCCGCAGTCGCCGACAGCAGAATCAAGGCAGCGGTTTCCATAGCCGGAAGCAATACATCAAGTGAACGCTCCGGTCTGACAACACCGACACTTTTCCTTACGGGCAGCTCAGACTTTGTTGTATATGCACCCCTCTGGGTAAAGCCGACCTATAAGAAGGCTGAGGGTCCGGCGGCTTATGCATCGCTTTCGGGGGGTATCCACACAAGCGTAATCACAAACTATGACAGCATCATTTACTATACCGCAAAATGGATGGATGCCTATCTGAACAACAACAATGATTCGCGAAAGGTATTCATGGAGGGCGGCGAGCTGTTCACGGATTCCGCATGGAAAGACGTCACCTCCAAGTCAGTCGAACCGGTACAGACCGCAAGCATTTTCGGCAGCGGCAGTGTGACGGCTGTAATTGTAATCGTGCTTGTACTTATCTGCGCTGCAGCTGCGGCTCTTATCGTGAAAAACAGGCGCAGCAGGCATGCATAACCTTGAATTCTCTGCCGGAAACGGGTGCACAGTATGACTGCTGAAGCCAAACGCTGAAAGGAGTGCGAAATGACCACTGAATCGATTTCATTTTTCCGGACGGCATTTTTCCGGACAGCTGCGGTCACAGCAGTGCCCTGCCTTGTGACTGCAGCCTGCTTCATATACCTGCTGGTGCGGTTTTACAAGAGGAAAGCGCCTCTGTACCTGCAGATTTTCCTTGCTGCCATAGGATGCCTTTTCCTTGGGAAGCTGTACAATCTGATTACTGCATTTTCCCTCGGAAAGCTCCCGGCTGCCTTCTGCCCGGGTGATCTGGGGACATTCGGATGTTTCCTTTTTCTGGCCTCTGCAAATTTCGGCGTAATGGACCACATCACAGATGACGGCACGCAGGATTTCAGAAAATATCGATATGCGGCGCTGCTCGGACCGCTGTGTGTACTTTTCATAACCCTGCTGAATATGCACTGCGCAGCCGGTGCGGCGGCCGCAGTAATGTGCCTACTTTATGCAATTCCGATCGGATTTGCCTCCTATTACAGCCTTAAACAATTCCTGTTTCCCGACATGAGTTTCCTTTTCCTGAAGCTCATCAAACCATGCAATCTCATTGCGTTTATCATGGGGCTGCTGAACTGTGCGGAGATTTACGTGCGTATGAGCACCCCGTTTCCGGCCGGCAGCCTCGGAATTGTGATTCTGTTCGTGATTGTAAACCTGCTCATTTGCGCGGCATGCGTCCTGCTGACGATTTTTCTGGAAAGGAGTCACAGATTATGGCAAATCTGACATATATCCTGTTTATCTCTATGGGCATACCGCTTGCCATGATGCTGGGGATGCTCCGCGGAAAATCGCGCCGCCTGGTTCTTTTCATGATTATCGGGGCTGCGGTCTGCCTGCTCGCATCCGAAATCAACCCCATCACTGCCTCGCTGATCAGCGGCGGCGAGCTTTACATTACAACCACGGTCACCCCGATTACGGAGGAGATTCTCAAAGCACTCCCGATTCTGTTCTATGCGTGTGCATTCTCGGACGACAGGCAGAATGTGCTCGAGGTTTCCATGGCGGTGGGCATCGGTTTCGCTCTTCTGGAAAACGCCTGGACTCTCGTAAATTTTATCGACAGTATGACGGTTGCCCTGGCTCTCGTCCGCGGGTTCGGATCTGCGCTGATGCACGGCGTCTGCTGCCTGTTTGTCGGCTATGGCATTTCTTATGTAAAAAAGCGCAGAAAGCTTTTTTATACGGGGATTTTCGCCACGCTCTCCGCTGCGGTTATTTATCACGCGAGCTACAACAGTCTGGTGCAGTCCGCCTATCCATACACCGGAATCATTCTGCCCGTACTGACCTACATCCCGATTCTTCTGTTCGCAGCCGGAAAATCAAAGCAGGCTGAAGGATTGCAGTAAAAACGACTGTCTGCAAATCAGCGTCTGCATGCTGCACCGCGCCCGTCAGCTGTACTCAAGTCGTCCTGATGCATACATACCGGAAAAATTCACATCAAATCATCATAAAATCCACATACAAATAAAATGAAAATTTTTTAGAATTTATCAACAATAAAATCAGGGTGCTGTGAATCATAATGAAAAGCCCGCCCCATATACGAGCAGCCCGGTTCATCATGAACCACTGCAGCTGCGTTTGTGCGGAAGATAAAACTGCATGCACACCTGCTGTGGAGAGCTGCAGACAAACCAGCGGTGCGGGCACATAGTGAACACAGGCATAAAATGAGAAGGAGATGAAAGAGATGAAGGAAGCCAAATCCCCTAAAAAGCCTCTCGCCTTTTATTATCTGGCAATACTGATCGCAATACTGCTGTTCAACGTATTCATAATGCCGTCGATATCAAGTGAAAAGACTAAGGAAGTCGACTACGGCACATTTATGACAATGATTGAAAACAAAAATATCGGAAGTGTTGAGGTCAATGATTCCGAAATTGTTTTTACCGATAAAAAAGGCACTCAGGTCTACACGACCGGCGCTATGGACGATCCGACCCTCACGGAGCGCCTTTACGAATCGGGGGCGAAATTCACAAAAGATATACAGCAGACAACATCGCCGATACTTTCGATGATGCTGTCACTCTTCCTGCCCCTCATCGTATTCATCGCAATCGGCGAATACATGAGACGCAAGATGATGGGCGGCGGCAAGAACTCAATGGCATTCGGTCTGGGAAAGAGCAACGCCAAGGTCTACGTCCAGTCCACCGAGGGCATCCGCTTCAGCGACGTCGCAGGTGAGGACGAGGCAAAAGAGAGTCTTTCCGAAATCGTCGACTACCTCCACAACCCGCAGAAATATTCACAGATAGGAGCATCGATGCCGAAGGGTATTCTGCTCGTCGGTCCTCCGGGAACAGGCAAAACCATGCTCGCCAAGGCCGTGGCCGGCGAGTCAAACGTGCCGTTTTTCTCGATATCGGGTTCGGAATTCGTGGAAATGTTCGTAGGTATGGGTGCATCGAAGGTCCGCGACCTTTTCAAACAGGCTAAGGAAAAAGCACCGTGCATCGTTTTTATAGACGAAATCGATGCTATCGGAAAGAAGCGCGACAGCCGCATCGCCGGCAACGATGAGCGCGAGCAGACACTGAATCAGCTCCTTACAGAAATGGACGGATTCGAGGAAAATACAGGAGTTATAATCCTTTCTGCAACTAACAGACCCGAGTCGCTGGATCCGGCGCTGACAAGACCCGGACGATTCGACAGACGCGTGCCGGTGGAGCTGCCCGATCTGCAGGGCCGCGAAGCGATACTCAAGGTTCATGCACGCAAAATCAAAGCTGCTCCTGATGTGGATTATCACACAATTGCCAGAATGGCCTCCGGTGCCTCGGGTGCCGAACTTGCAAACATCGTCAACGAGGCCGCACTCCGCGCTGTGCGTGACGGACGCAATGCTGTAAGCCAGGAGGATCTCGAGGAAAGCATCGAAACCGTAATCGCCGGCTATCAGAAGAAAAATGCAGTTCTTTCCGACAACGAAAAGAAGATTGTGGCATATCATGAAATCGGTCATGCCCTTGTGGCTGCAATGCAGTCGCACTCTGCGCCGGTTCAGAAAATCACGATTATACCGAGAACGTCCGGCGCTCTGGGATACACTCTGCAGGTTGAACAGGACGAAAAATATCTGATGAGCAAGCAGGAAATCGAGAACAAAATCGCTACATTCACGGGCGGACGCGCTGCCGAGGAGATTGTGTTCAATGAGATTACAACCGGCGCTGCGAACGATATCGAGCAGGCGACCAAGCTTGCCCGCGCCATGATCACAAGGTACGGAATGAGCGATGACTTTGACATGGTGGCTATGGAGGTTGTGAACAACCAGTACCTCGGCGGAGACACGTCGCTCGCATGTTCAGCCGATACGCAGAATGAGATTGACAGAAAGGTTGTTCAGCTTGTAAAGCAGCAGCACGAGAAGGCTCGAAAGATTTTAACGGAAAACCGCGCCGCGCTTGACAGACTCGCGCAGTTCCTTTATGAGAAGGAAACGATTACAGGCGATGAGTTCATGGCTATGCTGAACGAAAGCCGTGCGTGCCCGGAATCCTGAGCAATGAGCATCGGAACCCCTAAGCAGCGGGATGCCGCCTGTCCCGGTAATTTCCCGAAAGCAAAAAATACAACCGGACCTGCATATGAGGTTCAGTTGTATTTTTTTATTCCGTATTCTCGTGCCGCGGCATCATTTAACCGTTCTCCTGAGGGATTTTATTTCTCGTGACGAGTTCCTGACTCAAGATTAAATTCTATTTTTCACGGCCCGGCAGCAGAGGCTTCTTGAAGGCCTTCCTGAATGCCTCGTAAAGCTCGGGATATTTTTTCTTAATGGACATAGGGCGATAGTCGCCGTCTGCCGCCAGATAATGCTCGCTTTCCCCCTCATAACAGAGCACCCCTGTTTCTGTATTGTAAACCTCATAACGCAGGCAGATTCTGACACCTGTGAACTTTGCAGGAAAAATTCTGACAGCGAACTCATCGTCATATCTGAGAAATGACTTGAACTTGCCGGTCGCACTCACAACCGGGATTATTATTCCCATTTTTTCCATTTCACTGTAGGTTATGATATGATCGCGAATCCAGTCCATCCGCGCATCCTCCAGAAAGCGCAGATAATTCGAGTGATGCACCACTCCCATTCTGTCGGTTTCATAATATCGTACTCTTCTTCTGTATTCCCACATTTTAATGTCATCTCCTTCTGATCTGCAGGCACGCCGGCTATTTTCGCTTCAGCAAACCGTTCTTCAGATCTTCCGCCGCACGCTGGCGCATAACGTAATGAATCTTCTTGCCTGTCGCTGTATGCGGCAGTTCGTCCACGATAGCAAACCACCGCGGCTTTTTATATGCCGAAAGCATCGGATGGTCTGTGCAGTACTTTGAAAGCTCAGCAACCGTAAGCGACGGATCCTTTGCAACAACATACGCTACAGCCGCCTCGCCGCGCGCCTTGTCAGGCACCGCCGTAACAAGCGAATCTGCGACCTTTGCATTCTCATTCAGTATCTCTTCAATCTGAGCCGGGTAAATATTCTCCGCAGAACTTACAATCATGTCGTCTTTTCTGCCCTTTACAGTAACATAAAGCTTTTCGTCCCAGCAGCCCAGATCCGCGGTGTACATCCAGCCCTTGTAAAACTTCTTTTTCTGTTCCTCGGGATTATTGAAGTAACTGTAAGTCGATTTCCCCGGCGAACGTATGATTATCTCGCCCACTGTCTCATTATCGGCAGGCACCAGCTCATCAGGCTCTGCCTTGTGTCCGTCATACACCTGAACAATCCTGACCTCATCGTCAATACAGCTGCCGCCGACCGCGCCCGCATATTCCGGCAGATCATAAGGTCTGAGGAATGCATTCCAGAATGACTCAGTCGTCCCGTATCCGTTGAGGATATTCGGTGTGAGTACCTCGAGAAATCTCTTGCATGCAGCCTTTTCAAGCGGTGCTCCCATGGTGACGATTCCTCTCAGCCTGGAAAGATCAAACGGCGTTTTTTCCTGTACGCGCGAAAGCATATCCAGTGTTGCCGGCGAACCCGTGAGATACGTGATTCCGTATTTTTCCACATACTGCAGCGTGGTTCTCGGCGAAAATGTGCGCATCAGTACCAGCGTTCCTCCTACGAAAAATGTCGGGCAGGTGCCGCCGGAATGGCTGCCGCCTCTGTGGAAAAGCGGCGTCATGTTCATGCAGATGTCGCGGTTGTTGAGCGGGTAATGCATTATGGCATCGTGTGCGGAAAGCACCTCGTTGATATCGTTGATCGGCACGCTTTTCGGCAGCGATGAAGTGCCGCTTGTGCACATTCTGACTACTTCATCGTAAATATGCGATGTAAAGTCCTTCACAGGGTTTCT
This sequence comes from Bacteroidaceae bacterium, assembly GCA_963614095.1. GTDB lineage: Bacteria > Bacillota > Clostridia > Peptostreptococcales > Anaerovoracaceae > Lentihominibacter. The sequence goes on along the minus strand of CAVECM010000067.1, from coordinate 1,209 downwards.
TTCAGATTTGCCGCTGGTATAGTCCTCATATGTGATATGGCCTTCCGGAAGGGCTGTGTTTTCCATATTATCTGCCATGACCACGCTGGCAGGCTTGTGTTCTGCCATTTTTACCGCCTCAGCTACCATATCCGCCACCTCTGCCGCATAAATAATGACCTTCGGCCTGTTGTGGTTTATCAGCAGCGACAGTTCTCCCGAGGAGAGCTTAAAGTTCGCAAGCGTGACAATCGCACCGATTTTTCGCGGTCCGATGTAAGAAAAGCAGAATTCCGGGCAGTTTACCAGCACTGTCATCACGACATCGTCCTTGCCTACTTCGTCTATCGTGAGCGCATGCGCCAGCTTGTTCGCCTCAGCGTTGAGTTCTCTGTACGTCCACTGTCTTTCTGTGAGCGGATCGATCAGCGCCGTCTTCTCGGCATATCTTGCGACATTGCGCATGAATCCGTTGAGCCATGTATATTCGTGTTCGAATGTCTCTATGAACATTCTGTCATCATATGTTCTCGCCATTTCATACTCCTTTATTATAAATCTGCAGGCTGCCGGCTTTTGGGTCTTCAGTTCTTACCTTTGCTGCCCGGTTTCGAGGTCTGCGGGCTCCGCTCTTTTAATCAGCATATCAACCGGCTTTAAAATCTGCGGGCGCCCGGCTTAAAAGCATGCAGACTGCTTTGTATCGGAAGCTGCAGTCCGAGCCGGGCCGTTTTAATCACTTTTTGCATTATTCAATATTATTTCTGCATTTATCTTTCTATTTCTGCATTATATAATAATCACCGGCTGTTTGTCAATGCCGGATCAGCACTGACAGCCATCCCGGCGCACGAACAGACATATATTTACCCGAGGCACCCTGCAGAATTACAAAAGGGCCGGCGCATCAGGAAATCGGGAAAATTCTCCGTTAATGCGCCGGCCCTCCGGTCAATATCTTATATATACAGTCTGTCTGTTCAGCCGTATACAGCTGCATGCGTTTTCTGATTTCCGGCAGCATAGTCCCGGCTGCCGAAGCTGCACTGCACATGCGCCGCCCGAATTCCCGGATTATACAGGCTCCCGGATTACGCGAACTCCTGAATTATACGAGTTCACGGATTATGCAAGCTGCCGGATTATATAATTCCTCGAATTATACGAGCTCTACAGCAACCTTCTTTTTCTTTCCTTTTTCGACAAGGATCTTGCCGTCTTTGAAAGTAT
>CAVECM010000066.1:0-12428 GCA_963614095.1 Bacteroidaceae bacterium | reverse complement strand
TCAGCCTGCTCTATGCCGCCGCCATGGCTGTCGACGCATTCGCTGCGCTTTTCTTCGGATGGCTGTTTGATAAAATCGGCCTGAAGGCTCTGATGCTATCAACACTCTGCAGTATGTTCTTCTCAGCGTTTGTATTCCTGACCGAGAACCCATGGATGATGGGTCTTGGAATTGTTCTTTGGGGAATAGGAATGGGCGCACAGGAAAGTATTATGAAAGCTGCGGTCAGCGAAATAATTCCAAGGTCTATGAGAAGCACAGGCTTCGGAATTTTCGAAACAGGCTTCGGAGTCGCATGGTTCCTCGGAAGCTGGCTTCTGGGTGCGCTTTATGATGTCAGCCCGGCTTGGCTGGCAGCAGTCTCTATAGTGGCCCAAGGATTGGCGATTTTGTTCTATTATATTTGTATTCGGCATCAGCAAGAGCAGAATGCCGGGAAAAAAGTTGGAAACAAGGAATAGATGTATAACAGTAAAAATTTTGATTTTTAAGGAAAAAACAGTTAACTTTATAGGGAGGCGGATGCGATGGAAAAATATTTTATAGTGCTGCTTGCGACGGTAATTCTGCTGCTTTGTTTCTGTATCTATGGATGGATTAAGCAGACGGCTGAAAAAAAGCGGGAAGTTATAGAACAGAAGGAGCGCATTGCGGGAGGCAATACTGTTTTCACATACTGCGGAAATGAAGCCGAGAACTTTGCAGAATCTTTTGATGAAAACATTATTGACAGCTTGAAATACGAACGAAATCGCGAAACGACAATATACTATACAATTAAAGACAAAAGCATGATTAATCAGGTGTTTGAAGCACTGACGAAGATTCAGATCAAAGAAGAAACAAACCGGCGCGCAGAGGACTTTCGCGATGCTTTCACATTTTGCCAGGCGGAAGGAAAAGCCTGCACATTTGTATTTGAAGCAGGAAACCTTGTGATTGGAGATAAAGCATATACTGTAGCCGGGACCAATGAATTATGGGCACTGGCAACGCAGATTGCGGCAGACGGCATCGGCAGGGAACAATAGAGAAAGGAATTCAGAATATATGACGACAGAAAATTATGAGCAGAAGCACGGTCCGGGTCATGCGGCAGCAGTTTTCACTATCCTGCTGTGGGGCACGACTTTTATAAGCACTAAGTTATTGTTAAAAGACTTTACGCCGGTGGAAATCCTGATAATTCGTTTTGTACTGGGATTGATCGGTCTGATTATAGCATGCCCGAAGCCTGCCCGCGGCACTACGCTGCGTCAGGAACTGACTTTTGCAGGGGCGGGGCTTTCAGGCATCACACTGTACTATTTACTGGAAAATATTGCGCTGACACATACGACGGCATCCAATGCCAGCGTCATCGTGTCTGTTGCTCCGTTCTTTACAGTGCTGCTTTCTTATGCGGTGTCTCGCGGCAAAGAAAAACTGCGCCTGATGTATTTCGTGGGATTTGCCATTGCTATGGCTGGTATTTGCATGCTGAGTTTTACAACAACTAAATTTCAGGCGGAGCCGGTGGGCGATTTGCTGGCACTGCTTGCCGCAGTCGCATGGGCTTTTTATTCGATACTGACTCGAAAAACCAGCTCTTACGGTTTCAGCACTATGCAGGTAACGCGCAGAATATTTGCATACGGTGTTTTATTCATGATTCCGGCGTGGTTTATCACTGACTGCCATCTGGGATTGTCCAGGTTTGCTGATCCTGTTAATCTGGGAAATATGCTGTTTCTGGGGTTGGGCGCTTCGGCACTGTGTTTTGCGACATGGAATTTTGCCATCAAACACCTGGGAGCGGTGAAATCCAGCGTTTATATCTACGCTATTCCGCCGATTACAGTTATTGCAGCAGCTGTTGTGCTCGGTGAACAGGTGACGCCGTTAAGCCTTCTGGGAATTGTGCTGACACTGGCAGGACTGATTATTTCTGAAATGAAATTTGATAAGAAAAATCAGCTTGAAACAACTGATTGAAGCGGCTGACCGGCTGCAGTGTCAGTGTACGGAAAAGGCAGCACCGAAAAACAGAGGTGAACTCAAAAGAACAGGTGAGAAAAAAGATACATGTTATTACAGGTTAAAGCAAATCCGGTTTTACTACTAATCTGACTACTAAGGGTGCGGCACAAAAGGCAGTGATTTGCCGCGATGTGCGCTCTGCCTGAAATGGCAGAGTAAAAATACCGGCCGCCGGGACCGTTTGCAGAATGCGGCTTTTCGGGGCAAAAGGAGGCAAAATACAACCATGATTAAGATATTATTCGTTTGCCACGGCAATATATGCCGGTCCACAATGGCTGAGTTCGTGTTCCGGGATATGATTTCCCGTGCAGGGCAGAGCAAAGAATTTTACATAGAATCGGCAGCGACAAGCAGAGAAGAAATCGGCAATGATACACATCCGGGAACGAAAGCTAAGCTGCGCGAAAACGGTATTCCGTTCGAGCGGCGGAGTGCGCGCCAGATGGTAAAGCAGGACTACAAGGAATTTGATTATATCATCGGTATGGATGATGCAAATGTGCGCAATATCATGAGAATCTGCGGCGGTGATCCGGAGCATAAAATCGCCAAGCTGCTTGATTATGCAGGAATGGACAGAAGCATTGCAGACCCATGGTATACGGGAAATTTTGATGAAACTTACGATGATGTGGTTCAGGGATGCGAGGCACTGCTGGAGGAATTGCTTTGATTGATAAAATAACAGAAAAGCCGATAAAAGAACAATTGGAAAGGGCATCCGTGAAATATACGAATGCAGAAAAAACTTATCTGCCGGTATTTGAAAATTTCCACGGAGTTACAGGATTTTTTTCGCTGAAAAACGGCGCCGTGGATGGGTGGCCGTATGATAATCCGAGACTGTTTGCACAGGTCGGAGTGGAAAATGCAGTGCGTGTGTGGCCGAAACAGATACACAAAACACATATCGCTGTTGTCCGCACAGAGGATATCGTTCCGGTTAAAACCGACACCCCGGCCGGCATTGTGATTCCGGATACGGACGGTCTGATTACAAATCTGAAAAACGTATTGCTGACAACGGTTCATGCTGACTGCCTGGCAGTATTCTGCTATGATCCGGTCAAAGAAGCAATAGGCCTTTCCCATGCCGGATGGCGGGGAACATGCGCAGGAATTTCGGCAGAAATGATATCAGCAATGAAAAAAGAATACAGCTGCGACCCGGGCAGCATGCATATTTACATAGGACCGGGAATCAGCAGATGCTGTTTCGAGGTGGGGCCGGAAGTGGCGCAGGCATTTACTGAAAACTGGGATTTTGCGGAAGAATGCATTTCGAGAACCCCGGAAGATATTACAAACGGTAAATATCACATTGACATCAAAGAAATCAATCGAAGACAGCTGAAACAGGCAGGAATTCCGGAAAGTCAGATACAGGTCAGCGGACACTGCACGTGCTGTGAGCCCGAGCTTTTCTGTTCGTACCGCAGAGAAGGCGGCACGTATATGCGAATGGGCGGCGGACTTTGCATGAATGAGCAGAGAAGATAACTGCGCATTTATGAGAAAACCTGCAGAATCCGCACGAACGATAAAAACAGCGGGCTCTGCATGAATGAACAGAACAGCGGGCTTTGAATCAAGTAAACAAAACAGTATATCCTCACAATATGCAGTAAAGTACAGAGCGTAATAAAGTCATGCCGAAATGTATCCGCGCCATAAAATAAATGCATACCTTGTTATGATTGAAATTTTCATGCCGAGGGCTTATAATAGACAAGTGTGTAAATAAAAAGTTTGAAAGGAATCGCATATGCTTAAAGTAGAAAATCTATCTTTCTCCGTAAACGAAAAAGGTACGGAAAGAAATATACTCTCAGACGTCAGTTTTGATGTAAAAAGCGGCGAGATGCTTGTAATCACAGGTCCTAACGGCGGCGGCAAGTCAACACTGGCGAAGGTAATAATGGGTATCGAAAAAGCAACGGCAGGCAGGATTGTGCTGGACGATACCGATATAACCGGATTCGAAATAGACGAAAGAGCCAAGGCCGGTATAGGCTTCGCATTTCAGCAGCCGCCGAGATTCAAGGGAATGACGGTATCAAAGCTCCTTTCGCTGGCAGCCGGTGAGGAAAAAAGCGAATCAGAGTGCTGCTCGCTTCTCAGCAGAGTCGGACTCTGTGCACAGGAATACGTAAACAGGCAGGTAGACAACACCCTTTCAGGCGGCGAAATGAAGCGTCTGGAGATTGCAACGGTTCTGGCAAAGCCGCACAAGCTCTGCATTTTTGACGAACCGGAGGCAGGAATCGACCTGTGGAGCTTTTCCATGCTGATACAGCAGTTTGAAGCCATCAAGAAAAACAAGAATCAGAGCCTTATCCTGATATCACATCAGGAAAGGATAATGCAGATGGCAGACAGAGTAATGGTCATCGAGGACGGAAAAGTCGCAGGTATCGGCAAACGCGAGGACATTCTGCCGCAGCTCATGCAGGAGGGCCCGGCATGTTGTTCGTTTCTGAAGAGACTGGAAGAGATTTAGGAGGGTGCGAAGTTGGCAGAACTTGATAAAGTAACACAGGCGATACTGAAATACATAGATGAACTCGGCTTCAAACAGGAGGGCGCTTTTAATCTCAGACACAACGGATCAGCGCTTTGCCACGGTGACAGCGAACACGTTAAAATTGTCAAGAAGCAGGATAAACCGGGAATTGATATTTACATTGACGGTACGACGGACGGCGAAGAGGTTCATATACCTGTAGTCCTTGATGCATCGGGCTTTTCGGACAAGGTTTACAATGATTTTCATATAGCGGACGGTGCCAATGTGGTAATCATCGCAGGCTGCGGCATTCACAATGACGGACACGAGGACAGCCAGCACGACGGAGTACATTCGTTTTTTGTCGGAAAAGGTGCAAATGTCACTTATCGCGAGAATCATTACGGTGAGGGTGAGGGCGACGGTGCCAGAATTCTCAATCCGGTGACAAAGATTGTGATGGACGAGGGCAGCATTTTCACGATGGATACGTCACAGATAAAGGGCGTCAGCTCCACTAAACGCGAGACGATTGTGGATATGGGAAAGAACACTAAGCTTTTTGTTGTGGAAAAGCTCATGACTCACGGCAGTCAGGATGCAGAGTCGAATATGAGTGTAAACCTCAACGGAGAGGGAAGCTCAGCGCAGATTATTTCCAGATCGGTAGCTAAGGAAAATTCAAGTCAGGTATTCCATCCTGCGGCAGTCGGAAACAACAAGTGCAATGCACATATCCAGTGTGATTCGATTATCATGGACAGTGCCCAGGTAAGATCGATACCTGAGATAAATGCGAAGCATCTCGATGCGGCAATCATCCATGAGGCCGCAATCGGCAGGATAAATGACGAACAGCTGATAAAACTCAGAACCATGGGCATGAAAGAAGAGGAAGCAGAGAACATCATAATAGAGGCGTTCCTCAATTAACCCGAATATGATTTTGATACAGAGGCCCCGGGTCGGATTCAGAAGCGGATCCGAAACGAGGCTTTTGTTTTGTTTGTACACCTGCAGATTAAAATGTGCAGCGATACAGGAGGAAAAAATATGAAACTGATATCATGGAACGTAAACGGAATAAGAGCAGCTATGGGCAAGGGCTTTATAGAATTCGCAGAAGAGCAGAATCCTGATATCCTCTGCGTTCAGGAAACAAAGATGCAGGAAGGGCAGGCTGAGGTGCCGCTCGGAGGATATTATCAGTACTGGTGCTCTGCCGAGAAAAAAGGATACTCGGGAACTGCGGTCTTTACAAAACAGGAACCGCTGTCGGTGACATACGGCATCGGCATTGATATACATGACCACGAGGGGCGGGTGATAACAGCAGAATATGATAATTTTTATCTTGTAAATGTCTATGTGCCCAATTCTCAGAGCGAGCTGAAGCGTCTGAGCTACAGGATGAGCTGGGAGGATGATTTCAGAGCATACCTCAAGAGCCTTGAAGAAAAAAAGCCTGTAATAACATGCGGTGATTTCAACGTTGCGCATAAGGAGATTGACTTGAAGAATCCGAAGACCAACAGGAAGAATGCCGGATTCACGGATGAGGAACGCGGGAAGATGACCGAGCTTCAGGCCTCCGGTTTTACAGATACATTCAGATTTTTCTATCCGGATCTCGAGGGGGTTTATTCGTGGTGGAGCTATCGCTTCAATGCCAGAAAGAACAATGCCGGATGGCGTATTGACTATTTCCTCACGTCGAAGGTGCTGGACAGCAGACTGCGGAAGGCAGAGATTCTGACAGATGTTTTCGGATCGGATCACTGCCCGGTAACGCTGGAAATCGATATATAAAATATCGGCATGTAAAATACAGCTGAACTCTGCCAGGAGTATCTCAGCTGTTTTTTTTATGCATGCGTCCGGCGCCGCATGGTTCCGGGGCGCGCAGTTTCCGAATCCGCAGGCAGGAGTTTGAACTGAGCCTGCGGAAGATTCACATATATGATGTTTTCGTAATTGCTTTAACAAAGCTTAAAACCGCTACAAAAGCGAAATAAAAGCAATTGGAATTTTCTGAATAAAAGGATAATATAAATGCAGCGTATTGATATGCTTAGGTCGAAAGCATATCGTATTATCATCTGACAATCATCATTTTAATTTACTGAGGCAATGAAAGGAGAGAGGAATGAAGAAAAAATTATTGCTGCCGCTGCTGCTGACCATGACGTGCGCCTTTGCATTAATCATGACCGGATGCGGTGAAAAAGAATCAGCTGTATCAGATGATTTAAAAGTAAAATGCCACAACGGCGTGATGGTCGGGCAGGAAGAAAACGGCGTGGTTTCATTCCTGGGCGTGCCGTATGCAGAGCCGCCGACAGGCGAGCTCAGATGGAAGGCTCCGGTGGCTGCTGCAGAAAGCAGTGAAGAAATAATCTGTGATGAATTCGGCTATACTGCGCTCCAGTACGAATGGCCGACAGAACCGGCCTCATATGAAGAGAAGAGTGAGGATTGCCTGACATTGAATATCTGGAAAGGTAAAGATGCAGGTGACGATCCTAAGGCGGTCATGGTGTGGTTCCACGGCGGTTCACATTCCTGGGGAGGAACTGCGGATCCTACATACGACGGACAGAATTTTGTTGAAGCGCATCCGGATGTGATTCTCGTTACAGCGAATTACAGACTTGGTCTCATGGCATGGCCGGACTTTTCGAATTTCCCGGGCGGCGAGGATTATACAGATATAAATCTCGGAATTCGTGATAACATTATGGCTCTGGAATGGGTACAGCAGAATATAGAAGCCTTTGGCGGAGATCCTGACAATGTCACGATTTTCGGTGAATCTGCAGGCGGCGGCTCGGCAATCGCGCTGCTCATGTCGCCAATGGCAGAGGGACTTTTCAATAAAGTGATTGCAGAGAGCGGTTCAACTGCAACTGCAGCTGACGGTGTCTTTAACTGTGTAACTGCAGAGAGCGGATCAGTGGGGCCGTATATTTCATCGAGAGAAGATGCACAGGAATATGCGGAGGCTATTGCAGAAGCTGCAGGCTGTGAAACGATGGATGAGCTGCTGGAAGTGACCGGCGATGAATGGATGGAGCTCGACTGGGACAATGAACTGGGCGACATTTCCTGCGGTCTTGTAGCGGACGGAGAGGTTATTCCGTATCCTGAGGATATGGATGAAGCACTTAAAGCAGCTGCGGAACGAGGGATTGTTATTATGCATGGCACAAATGAAGATGAATGGAATTATTTCATGACAGATTCATTCGGCGATACGGATGAGGAGAAATTCGAGAGCTGGAAATCTGATCTGGACGATATGTGGAACGGCAGATATGAACTGGCAAGTGATGATCAGAAGGCTATGATGGATGAATTTTATGAACTGGCTGCATCAAAAGTCGATGAAGATTATGCAAAAGATGCAGATGTAAAGGATGCACTGATTAAGTCTGCGTTCAGGACAGAGCAATGGAGATATTCACATATCCAGCTGGCCGAGGTGTATGATAAGTACGGCGGCGAACAGTATATGTATCTGTGGACCGTTCCTTCAACGCTGGATGAATATTATAAGAGTGCTTGTCATGCGATTGAACTGGCATTTGTTTTCAACAATCTTGAGGATACCAGTTATACAGGAGATGCTCCGGATGAAGCGACAGCGGAGCGCACGCTTACTGCATGGACGAATTTTGCCAAGACAGGCAATCCTTCGATTGAAGACGCAGAGTGGCCGGCTTATGACAGCACTGACAGGAATACGATGGTAATAAGCCTTGACGGATGGAAAGCAGAATCAGATCCGAACAGCAGAGAAAGAGAACTCGTTTACGGAGTGCTGGGATCGCTTTACAGATAATCCGGGTTTTCCGATAATGGCTCACAGCGGCAGTTCCGGGCAATGACGCTGTAAATTCAGTTTAGGGTGTTTTGCTCGTAAAGCTGTACAGGGAGCATTGAAAAAAATATGCACTGAAAGGAGTCACACAAGTAAAATACAGATTAAAAACGGCAGCGTTATGAATGGAATAGCTGCCGTTTTTCGTTCTTTTAGAGTAAAATCTTTTGGCGTAAAATCGAGCCGGAATAATCTTAATCCGGAGGATTCCGGTGCAGTCTGCGCTCTTGAAGTCTGAGATTTCGATTCAGTTGACACTTTCAGATTATCAGATTTTCGAGACATTATACAGCTTGACAAATACCATACAGGGGTATACTATTGAACCGTAAGAGGCATATTACCCGGACAGATATATTATCCGGATATATAAAAACAGAATCAATCAGCACAGAGCGAAAGGCAAGGCAGTATGGAAAAAGAATGCAGAACATGTGAGCATTGCAGTCATAAAACAAAGGAGCGTTCCCCTCAGGAATACAAAAGGCTTATCAACCGTCTCAGCCGGATTGAAGGCCAGATCAGAGGAATCAAAAGGATGGTAGAGGAGGACGCCTACTGTACGGACATTATTTCACAGGTGGCAGCTGCAAATGCGGCACTTAATTCCTTCAACAAAGAGCTGCTGGCAAGCCATATCAAAACATGCGTGGCACAGGATATAAGAAACGGTAAGGATGAGACAATAGACGAACTCGTGACAGTTCTGCAGAAGCTCATGAAATAAACAGAGGGTCTTAGGCAGATATCACAGAAAAAGCACTGTTCGGAGAAGCAGTAAAACGGGAGGAGAGAAGATAAATGCTCAAACAGTACAGAGTCACGGGAATGAGCTGCGCGGCATGCAGCAGCAGAGTGGAAAAGGCAGTGAACAAGGTCCCCGGAGTGGAGAGCTGTTCGGTCAGCCTTCTGACTAATTCAATGGGCGTGGAAGGAACAGCAGCGCCGGCAGAAATAATAGCAGCCGTTGAAGCGGCAGGATACGGAGCAGCGGAAAAAGGCAGTGCAGGCGGAGCATCAGGCGGCGGGACAGGCGCGGAGACAGGCAGTCTCGGAACGGCAGCTGACGAAGAACTTCTGAAAGACACTGAAACGCCGTTGCTCAGAAGACGACTGACGGCATCAGTGGCTGTGCTTATTGTTCTCATGTATTTTTCCATGGGGCATATGATGTGGGGCTGGCCGATACCGTCAGTGCTTGAGGGAAATCATGCAGCTATGGGACTGATACAGCTGCTGCTTTCCGCAGTAATCATGGTGATAAATCAGAAATTCTTTATCAGCGGGTTCAAAAGCCTCTGGCACAGGGCGCCGAACATGGATACGCTTGTGGCGCTGGGGTCGGGCGCGGCATTTGTTTACAGCACATATGCGCTCTTTGCAATGACTGACGCACAGGCAAACGGTGACATGACTGCGGTGATGAAATATATGCACGAGTTTTATTTTGAATCGGCGGCAATGATTCTTGCGCTCATAACAGTAGGCAAAATGCTCGAGGCACGTTCAAAGGGCAAGACGACAGACGCCCTGAAGAGCCTTATGCGGCTGGCTCCGAAAACTGCGGTTGTTGTCAGAGACGGCGAAGAGAGGGAAATACCGGCCGGTCAGGTGAAAAAGGGCGATATATTCGTGGTGCGCCCGGGTGAGAGCATCCCGGTAGATGGTATTGTAAAAAGCGGCACCAGTGCAGTTGACGAGTCGGCTCTGACAGGTGAAAGCATGCCGGTTGACAAGGGACCGGAAGATATGGTATCTGCGGCAGCAATCAATCAGTCGGGGTTTCTTCAGTGCGAGGCGACCCGTATAGGCGAGGATACGACTCTTTCACAGATAATCAGGATGGTAAGCGATGCGGCAGCAACAAAGGCGCCTATCGCAAAGGCTGCAGATAAAATCTCCGGAATTTTCGTGCCGGCTGTCATTTCGATTGCTGCAGTTACAATTCTTGTATGGCTGCTTGTGGGGCAGACCGTGGGATTTGCTCTGGCAAGAGGTATCTCGGTGCTTGTCATCAGCTGTCCGTGCGCACTGGGACTGGCGACACCTGTAGCGATAATGGTAGGCAGCGGTATAGGTGCGAAGCACGGAATACTTTTCAAAACGGCTGTATCTCTTGAAGAAACAGGAAAGGTGCAGATTGCGGCGCTTGACAAGACCGGCACGATTACAAAGGGCAGGCCTGAAGTTACGGACATAGTGCCCGCGCGGGGTTTTTCGGAAGAGGATCTGCTGACGTACGCATATTCACTTGAGAAGCGGAGCGAGCACCCTCTTGCAGGTGCAGTAGCTGGAGCGGCGGAGAAGCGAGGTGTAAAGGCACACGATGTCAGCGATTTCAAGGCACTTCCGGGCAATGGTCTTTCGGCAGTGCTGAACGGTGAGGAGCTGCACGGCGGCAGCATGAGCTTTGCTTTGAAGACAGCCGCGGAAGGTTCGGAAACGAGCTCGGAAACGGATGCAGAGAATTCATGCGCAAAGAATTCATATGCGGAGATTTCCTGTGCGGAAAATACCACGAGCGAAACATTGCTTAATGACGATATAATGCGCCGGGCTGAAAAGCTTGCGGAAGAGGGCAAGACACCGCTGTTTTTCATGAAGAACAGAAAGCTGCTGGGAATGATAGCTGTTGCTGACGTTATCCGGGAGGACAGTGCCGCAGCAATTAAAGAAATGCAGGACATGGGAATACATGTCGTAATGATTACAGGAGACAACCGCCGTACGGCAGAAGCTGTCGGAAGGCAGGCCGGTGTGGATCAGGTGATTGCTCAGGTGCTTCCGGACGGCAAGGAAGAGGCAATACGTGAGCTGCAGCAGTATGGCAGGGTGGCAATGGTCGGAGATGGTATAAATGATGCTCCGGCGCTTACGAGGGCTGATATGGGAATTGCTGTGGGAGCAGGTGCAGATGTTGCGATAGATGCGGCTGATGTGGTTCTGATGAACAGCAGTCTCAGCGATGTATCAGCAGCAGTACGGCTCAGCAGACTTACACTCAGAAACATACACCAGAATCTTTTCTGGGCATTCATATATAATATAATCGGAATTCCGCTGGCGGCAGGGGTGTGGATACACCTGCTCGGATGGCAGCTCAACCCGATGTTCGGCGCCGCAGCAATGAGTCTGTCGAGCTTCTGCGTAGTGAGCAACGCACTTACGCTGAATCTTTACAATATAAAAAACAGGAAACACGACAGAAAAAGAAAAACCGCGGATGTACCGCAGATAATAATCGAAGAAGATGACGAGGAGGAAACAGAAATGAAAAAGACAATTCAGATTGAAGGAATGATGTGTGCGCACTGCGAGGCATCGGTAAAAGGCTCACTTGAGGCTCTTGAAGGTGTAAAGGGCGCGAAGGTAAGTCATAAGAAGGGCACTGCTGTAGTGAAGCTTGACGAAGATGTGGCCGACGATGTTCTCAGAAAAGCTGTTGAGGATAAGGATTTCAAGGTTGTATCAATAGACTGATCCGCATGAATGCAGACTGAGTAATAAGCTGCTGAAGGAATGAACGCCGGAACTTTTGCAAAAGCACTGTTAATTCGGACCGTAATATTGTAAAATATATATGAGCTGACGTGTGCAGACGAAATGACATAATTCGAGGTGCGCAGCAAAGCTGCAGAATCCTGGAAAAAGGGAGGAGAAAGAGATGCCGTTACTGATAGTGCTGGGAATAATAGTCGCCGTAATAGCTTTTGCCATATTCAAGGTCAATAAAATCCAGTCGGATAAGTTTATAGAAACGGTCAGAAATGCAAAGCCGGCGGATGACGCTGACGATGCAGAGCCGGCTCCGGAATCGGATACAAAAGGAGACAATCCGGAGGATAAATAAAGTGAAATAAGCAGAAGAAAAATACAAGGGCTGCCGCATTAATGAATCATTATTTCTTAATGCGGCGGCCCTTTTGCATGGTGCGCCATAAGGCGAATATAATCAGCTGCAGTGTGTCCGGCAGCGCAGATGTCCGGTTTTCAGAGATTGTGCACGAATCATCTCTTGAG
>CAVECM010000065.1:0-12512 GCA_963614095.1 Bacteroidaceae bacterium | reverse complement strand
TGCTTCTGCGGATTCCGGTTCTGCCGATTCTGATTCTTCACCGCCGTCATCCGCACCTGCATGAATGACAACACATTCTCCCGCATCAGTCATCGGTCCGTATACCATCTCGGCAAACGACCTGCCGGTCCCGACAATTTCCTCCAGCTTCTGCGGATCCTTTACTGTTCCGGTCAGAAGCAGCTGATCCATAGCTCTGGTCATGGCGACATAAAGAATCCTGATTTCCTCTTCAAACTCCTCATTTGCCTTCTGCGACTCAATCACACGCTGCAGCAGTGTCTTTCTGTGCCATTTTTCATCTCTGTTCACGTGAGGCATGGCAATCGCAAAATCCTTATGCATAATGCTGCCGCCCGCGCCTTTATACTTAATCATGCGTCCTGTTCCCGCAAGTATGACAATCGGAAACTCCAGTCCCTTGCTCTTGTGAACAGTCATGACACGGACAACATTTTCGTTTTCGCCGATAATCTTTGCCTCTCCGACAGAAAGATTATTGTTCTTCATTGCCTCTATATATGTAATAAATCCGTAAAGCCCGCTGTGGCTGCTCTGCTCGAACTGCTCCGCCTTTTCCACAAGCAGCCTCAGATTCGAGATACGCTGCTTTCCAGACGGAAGACCGCTGCAGTAATCAAAGTATCCCGTGTCATACATCAGTATCCTGATAAGCTCCTCAAGCGGTATGGTGTTTTTCAGCTCCTTCCAGTAAGCCAGCTGCTGCAGCATGCGGTCTGTTTTACCGCGCAGATTTTCATCCCGGCCGTCCTGTGCATAAGCCTTTACCGCATCGTAAAACCCGCCGTCTTTCTTTTCGATACGTATCGATGCGAGCTCCTTTACCGAAAAATCAAACACCGGGCATCTCATCACTGATATCAGCGGTATGTCCTGACTGGTATTGTCTATTATTCTCAGCAGATTTGTAAAGACCTGCACCTCCACGGTTTCGAAATATCCGCCGGTGTTTTCGCCGAAAGCAGGCACGCCCTCGTTGTTAAGGAATCGCTCCAGCGTCTTTATGCTTGACTTGCTCCTTGAAAGCACGACAATATCACGGTATTCCGCATTCCTGAACACGCCTTTTTTCACATCATAAATTTCACGGCCCAGACTCTGTCTGATTAATTCGAGAATCAGCTTTTCCTCCGGCTTCGCATTGTCATAGTCCTCCTCTTCACCGGCATCTGCAGTCACCAGGTGGCATTCCGTCGCCATGCCCGGATGCTCCGGATTCACAGTGCACTTAAGGCGTGCATTATCATCATATCCGTCCATTATTTTTTCGAACACCCTGTTCACGGTCTCGGTTACTTTCAGTTTGCTGCGGAAATTATTGCTCAGATCTATCTTCATGCTGCAGGTTTCTGACTCCTGCGAATACAGCTCATATTTAGCCTTGAATATTTCCGGCTCCGCCAGCCTGAACTTATATATACTCTGCTTCACATCTCCTACCATGAACAGATTGTCTTTTCCGGCAATTCTTCCTATGATTGTTTCCTGCAGCATATTGCTGTCCTGAAATTCGTCTATAAATATGTAGCGGAATCTGTCGCGGTACTCCGCCGCCACGAGATCATTGCTGAGTATATCAATGGCATAATGCATGACGTCATCAAAATCCACAATATTCCTGTCTGCCTTTTTCTGCTTGAAAATCTGCTCGAATTCCTCGATAAGCTCTGTCAGATAAAGAGTGTCCGCGTGCAGCATGTTCAGCTCTTCATCATATTCACTCAGGCTCCGCTGATAATATTTACCGCGCAGATCATCCAGAATTTTCTTCCCGCTTTTACGCAGAGACGCCACCTGATCTTTTACCGCAGCATAATCCTCCTTCTCATCCTTTGCCGCACGCATCTGATTGAATTTCAGGCTGCCGAGAAATTTTCCGTATGCTGAGATTCTGTCTGCATATACCCCGGCATCTGCAGACATGCCTGCCACCATTTGTGCGTCCGCCTCAGCCTTCGCATAAAGCCCCTCCAGCCCAGCTTCCTCCAGGACATCTGCAGCCTTTGCATAAAGCTGCGCGGCATTCTTAATCTGCCTTGCTGTTTCCTCTGCGGCAAACCTGTCAAGTCCCAGCTCTGCCGTCGGCGACGCTGCCCCGAGCTTTTCGGCAGACTCCTTCGCCCAGGACATATAATGAGGTATACTCCGCATTTCATCGTAAAGCGATATGATATTCTGCTTCAGGCGCTTGTCGCTGCGGTCGCTGCTGTATTTTCTGAGAAAATCTCCGAACCTCTCATAATCTTCACTGAATCGTTTCTCAAAGAGCTCATCGACGGATTCGTTCTTCATAATTGAGACAGCCGTATCATCGCCGATTTTAAACCCCGGCTCCAGATCCGTGACATAGAAGTACCTGCGCATCACTTCCAGCGCAAAGGTATGGAATGTACTGATGCTTGCCCTCGGCATAAGTGAAAGCTGGCGCTTCAGAAACTGCCTGTCCGCACCCGGTTTTTCCATCTGCTCTCTTATCGCCTTTTCGAGACGCGCCTTCATCTCAGCTGAGGCCGCATTCGTAAATGTTGTTATCAGGAACCTGTCTATATCGGTTTTGTCCTCCAGTACGAGACCCTTGATTCTTTCAATCAGGACAGCCGTCTTTCCCGAGCCTGCCGCCGCAGACACCAGGATATTGCTGTTTCTTGTCTCTATGGTCTTTTTCTGTGCATCAGTCCACTGCATCTTGTTACACCCCGTGATTCTGTATGATAATCTGTATTGTTATACGCATAAAAATGCGCAGTGTCCCGTTTATTATACCAAATTATTATTCATGTAACAATTCATAAGCAATATGGTGTATAATACAGAAGTACGGAAACAATCGCCGGGGGCAGGTTTTGTTCCGCCGGCTTTTTACGGAAAAATTTCTGCAGTTTTAAGAAAATCCCTGCAGTAAACAATGAGAGGTATTAAATATGAAAAAGTTCAACCGTCCGACAATGCTTATGATTTTAGACGGATACGGTATCAATAAAGAAACGTACGGCAACGCCATTGCCGCCGCAGACAAGCCGCATCTTGACAGGATATTCGCAGAATATCCTTCCACAACACTCAAGGCCTGCGGTCTTGATGTGGGTCTGCCTGAAGGTCAGATGGGCAATTCCGAGGTCGGTCATCTCAACATCGGAGCCGGCCGCATAGTTTATCAGGATCTGACAATGATCACAAAGTCCATTGAAGATGGAACCTTCTTTGAAAACAAGGCATTTCTCAAGGCTGTCGAGCATGTGAAGAAAAACGGCTCGACGCTTCACCTGCTGGGACTTTTGTCCGACGGAGGCGTGCACAGCCACATAAACCATCTGCTTGCGCTTGTCGATCTTGCAAAGAAGCACGGTATCGAGAATCTGTGCGTTCACTGCTTCCTTGACGGTCGTGATGTACCGCCGAGATGTGCTCAGAAATATATCGATATGCTCACCGATCATTTTGAAAAAACAGGGATCGGTACAATCGGCGTTGTTTCAGGCCGTTACTATGCGATGGACAGAGATAAGCGCTGGGACAGAGTAGAGAAAGCATACGATGCCATGACTGTCGGTGAGGGGATGCACGCCGCTTCCGGAAGAGAGGCGGTAAATGCCGCATATGAACGTGATGAAAATGACGAATTCGTTCTGCCTACTGTCGTTGACGGCGCACTTCCGGTAAACGACGGGGATGCCATGATAATGTTCAACTTCAGACCTGACCGTGCGAGAGAAATCACCAGAACATTTGTTGACAGGAATTTCGACGGTTTTGCCCGAAAGAAAACAGTATCTGACCTCTGCTACGTATGCATGACTCAGTATGATGCCGAAATGCCCGATGTCACACTGGCTTTCCCGCCTGAAACACTTCACAATACACTCGGAGAATACATCGCATCTCTCGGACTCAGTCAGCTCAGAATAGCCGAAACAGAAAAATACGCACATGTGACATTTTTCTTCAACGGAGGCGTCGAGGCTCCGAATGAAAATGAAGACCGTATTCTGGTGCCTTCACCGAAGGTTGCCACATATGATATGCAGCCTGAAATGAGCGCACCCGAGGTGACTGCAAAAGTCATCGAGGCCATCGGCACGGACAAATACGATCTGATTATACTGAATTTCGCAAATGCAGACATGGTAGGACATACCGGTGTAATCGATGCTGCGAAGAAGGCCATAGAGACGCTCGACAAATGCGTACCTCAGATAGTTGACGCCGTTCTTGCAAAGGACGGGCAGATACTGCTGACAGCCGATCACGGCAACGCTGACGTGATGCTTGATAAAGACGGGAATGTCGTTACCGCACACTCGCTCAATGATGTTCCGTTTGTTCATATCGCAAACGAGCCCCGCAGCCTTAAGGACGGCGGCAGACTGAGCGACATAGCGCCTACGATTCTGAAGCTGATGAACCTTGATATACCGGCAGAAATGACCGGAAAACCGCTCGTATAATATTATTCCGATATACGAAAAAAAGCCTGAAACGCTCACTGCTGAAGTCGTTTCAGGCTTTTGTGTTTTATTTTACCGATTCGGAATCTGTATCCATCAGATATGTGCACCGGCCGGCAGTCCCGGTATGCTTATGCGAAAAGAACTGCTTTGTTTGCAAGAACGAGTTTTACATCTTCATTGCTGTCTGTGATGTTGTCTTTTGCAGCAACACCGGCGTCCACCTTCAGTGCTTCCTCCATCTCCGCAACAAGAGCATTTGCAGCTGCATCATCTGCTTTGCCTGCTTCATACTCTTCAACGTATTTTTCACATGCCTTCATGAGTTTCTGATTAGGCATTCCTGACGGAAAGCCGCAGAAGAAAAATGCATCGATTTTAAACTTTTCATTCTCTGCAATACTTTTTATTTTAGCTATGATTTCCTGTTTGCTCATTTTGATAACCTCCAGATTTATCTTCATTCTTTATTAATCGTTATGATTTTTCCCGAATCAAAAGGCCGCAGCACAGCCTCAGACCGGTATGCCGATTTGTGCGGAATCAATTATTTCAATCATTCTGATTTTTTCCCCCACTGCTTAAAATGTTATCATTTGAGCTTATTTGTGTCAAGGTCAAAACAATCTGTTCCATCGCTTTTTTCAGGTTTATGTTTATTTCCGTGACCTTGATTTTCATATCCGAGGACGTCCCTGCCTGCGAATCCGACCCGGCCGCATCGCCTGACAATGTTTTCGGTCCGGATATATCATCCGCCTGCTTCCCTGCAGTATTCCCCGCTGCAGCACTTACATGCTTTCTGACCATCTGCGCCACCTGATCTGCCAGCGACTCATATGCGACCATTCTGATATGCTTTACGATTTCAAAATTTTTCTGCCTGCGCAGAAGGCTCTCTTCCATCTGCGTAAGTGCTCCGAATGCTGTTATTTTCACTTTGTTTCCGATAAGCTGAACCACGGTCTCCCGAGGGCCCTTGCCCGTAAAGGCCTTGAGAATTTTAATAAATTCTTTTTTTATCAGATCCTCCGTTTCTCCGCGCTTTTCCATATCGTCAAACACACCGCTGCGGCCGCGCTGACCGGCCAGTATGACATCCCCGATTTTTGCAAGCTTGAGCTCAAGCTCGGCAAAATCCAGCGGCTTTACGATATAGCCGTCAATCCCTAAATCTATAGCTTCAATTACAGTCTCAACCTTGTCCACACTGGTTACGATTATGGCATGCGCATTGCTGTGCTTTTCCCTGATGCGGCGCAGCATTTCCATACCATCCATCACCGGCATCAGAAGATCCGCAATAATAATATCCGGTTTGTGAAGCTCGTACATCTCGATGCCCTCTGCTCCGTCACGCGCCGTAATGACTCTGCCTGCCCTTTTCTTCAGAAAATGCGCCATTTCTTCTCTCGCGAATGCGTCGTCTTCGACATATAATATTGTCAGATTTCTTATTGAGTCCATATTGCTGCCTTTCGATTTTACTGCTGCTTCCGGCACAGTCATTTTTCACACTGCATTTTACTGCTGCTTCCGGCACAGTCATTGCTGCCTCATTCTGCATCTGTGCTGCTGCTTGTATGGTGCACCGGTATTCTTATTTCAAAGCACACTCCGTCCCGCACGTTTTCAAAGGAAATATCACCCCTGAAGTGAGTTCGCAGAATCTGCCGCACGAGATAAAGCCCGATTCCCGTACCTTCTTTTTCCTCTTTTGTCGTGAAGTAAAGGTCAAAAATCCTGTCTGCATTTTCCTCCGGTATCGGACTGCCGCTGTTGAAAATCCTGATAATACCGATGCTTCCGACCGAATCGGAGATATCAGCCGGGCCGGACCCGGATTCTGCGGCCGGTTTTTTCCCGGTTAAGCCTTTCGGATCGGATTCTTCTGCTTCTTCAACTGCAGTTGTTATCTCAATCGTCCTGCCCGCAGATCTGCAGCAGCCTGTTTTACCGGCAGCACCTCCAAAGCTGCCGTCCGTACTGTCTGAGCATCTGTCCTCGATAGCCGCAAAAGCATTATCTATAAGATTGAACACACACTGTCCGAACTCGTTGCGGTACCCCTCGATAAAGACCTCCGGCCCGTCAACGGTTATCACGATTCCCTTCAGCCGTATACGCTCCTCCATGAGATGAATCGTACGCTCTATCTCACGATTCGCAGAAAATACCTCGGTTTTCTTTCCCGGACGCAGGAATGCCGTGAAATCATCCGCCGTTTCCGCCAGATTATTGACCATCAGATTCATTCTGTAAATATAGTTTTCAAAATCCTCATCATCGAGCATCCCCTGGCTGTAGTCGTCCTGCATGTTGGAAAGCGCCATTTTCATACTGTTCAGCGGCTGTTTCCACTGATGGGCTATATTCCCGACCATTTCTCCCATCTTTGCCTGCCGCGCTTTGGATACAAGCAGTGCATCCTTTATCTCAGCCTCTTCTATAATAGGGTTCACATGCTTTCTGGAATAGTACATTACAAGAAAAACCGCAGTCACTACAATCAGTATTCCCAGAAGTATCACTGCCGCCTCGGTTATGCGTATGGATCCCACTGCAACATCCACGGGCTGCATAAGAGAAAGCGCCCATTTCTCACCGATGTGCGCCTTTGCATAAATATAATCCTCGGATTCATAACTGACACTGCCCGAACTGCCGGTATTCCCGATTCTGCCGATATCAGCTCCCGCCACCACGCTGCCGTTTTCAAGAAATGCCGAATGTCCGCTTATTTCACTGTCGATATTCTTCAGTGTATTGAAAATATCATCTACAAGAATGTCCACTCCCAGAACACCAATCAGCAGACCGTTCCTGTCATAGAGCGCCCTCGTATAGCTTACCGTTTCGCCCCTCATACCGGGATCATACGTGGCATCAAGCCACATCGACCCGTTTTTTATGGTTTCAAAGTAATATGCTGTCGAATCTTCATCCTGCCCCAGCCATCCGTCACTGATACTCAGGCTGTCGATAGACAGGGTTTCACCGTTTTCTTTTTTGAGATACCAGATTTCGTCCCAGCCCCGGGATGTTTCCGGTGCATATGTCAGATAAAAGCCCGCCGGATATTCAAAATCCTGCGTTACTTTTTTCATCATTTCGCTCGTTTTCGCCTTTGTTTTTTCGAAGGCACTCCTGTCGTTAATATATGAGCTGACATCGTATTCACTTTCAATCGATGCCGCCATGCTGCTGACCGCAAGCTCCGACTGCGAAAAAACCGAATCAAAATCTCTGGCATATGATTTGCTCATATACGAAAGGCTCTTCTCAGCCTGATAAACAGCGATGTTTTTACTGTTTATCAGACTGACACTGACAAGTGAGCCCACCACAACAAATGCCGATATTATTATGGCTATTATTATTCTATGCGCGGTTTTTTTCATGTGCAGCACTCCCCTGTCAGTTCAGACTGATACCGATGATATTAATACGCCTGTGGTTTATGTCAACATTATATCATGAAACTTCAGCAGATGCGGAATTTACAATAACTATAATCTGATATTCTTTGCCCGCAGCATATCGTTTTTTAATAATCACCGCCCTCGCGCGCTATCTTTGTCGGGTCGTTCTGTGCCAGCTGTGCATAGCACTGAGCTTCGCAGAACTTGCTGATTGCCTTTCCGTAAAGTTCTCTCTTCGTGTCACCGTCCGTTGCAACGCCTGCACGATATGCATAATTTTCACCAGCGATAGCGGCTTTCTTTGCCGTATCCAGATTTTCTGTCCTTTCATCGACGTCTCCGGAGCTCTGGCTGATGTCTCTTGCCGCGAGCCAGTTCTGCATGTAAGCATAATGCTGAGCCTCGTATACGGCTTCTTCATATGTTTCGCAGAGCTTTACGCACATATAGTTTCCCGTACCGTCCGGTGCTCCCGAAACCAGCGTATCCGAGCTGCCGTTCATAATGTACATCGTCATATTTTCAGGATCGGCGATTCCCTTGGTCACCGTCTTCAGGGTCGGCTCCCTGTTTTCCGGAGTGTAGTATCCCTGATATTTGTCCAGGTTCCACACATCATCATTCCAGCCTGTCTTGAGTTCACTTTCAGGGAACATCGGCGCCCATCCGGATTCTTTCCAGTTTTCAGGAATATAAAAGCTGTTGCAGCCCAGTGCCTCGGCAAATGTGTCAAGTGAAGCATTTCCGAAATCATCAAGGAGAACTCTTTCTTCAGTCCAGTATCTCGGTCTGTTGTCATCCCAGAAATCCTCTCCCGAATAAAGTGAGCTCTGCATATTTTCTGTCATGAAATCATTGGTTGCAATCGTGTAGTCCGTCTCACCGAAATCTCCCGCTCTTCTGACTTCGTTTTTCGATGCCGTGTGCTCCACAATATATGACCCGTTCTTATCAGCAACGTGGAAATTGTCGCCTGTTCCCGGAGCATAGTCTGATATGTAAAGATCCTTCGCCTTTTCTGCGGTTTTGCATTTTGCCGCAAGGAATGTCATCGGTGAAATGACCGGAAGTCCGAGCCCGGTATCATCCCCTTCGGCTGACTGTCCGCTGGATCCTGTGAACACCACGCCTGCATCGTTCATCACGATGTTTCCGAAAAATCCGCAGCTTGCTATGAATGCATGACCGTCTTCAGGATAAGCGATTATCGTCGGCAGGAAGTAGCTGTCTCCGCTCTCTGTATCCCAGTTGGCGCCCGCAATCAGTCTGCCGTCTTCTGTAGCTTCTCCCCATGCTGCCATCGTGCTGCAGAAGCCGCCGCCGTAAAAGCTGCCCATTCCGAGTGCAACGGTTTCAAAATCTATGCCTGCTCCGTCCGCAAGTCCCTGGAAGAGCTCGCTTACCTCCGGTGCATGCTCGTCATAATAATCAAGCTGTTTCTGGAGCGCATTCATGCATTCCGTGTAAGTATGTTCACTTAACATACCGCTGACGCCTGATGCAACGCATCTTTTTACAGTGTCAGGGAGCTGGGATGCATACTGATATCCCATTTCTTCCCATGTTCCGGACAGTATCACAACGTTTCGCACTGCAGAAGGAACTGCCTCTTCATCGTAATCAAGCTGCGAAAGCATCTTGTCCTCCGCGCCGGTCTGCACGCTGCATCCCGTGAATACCATGCATGCTGTCACAGCCAGTGCCGTCACAGCCGCAAATATCTTTGATTTTTTCATAATCACACCACCTGTTTTGAAGACCCCGTGCATTATCGTGCAAATCCTGTACGACATGCATCGGGGCTCTTTTTCATGTTCTTTTCTGTCTGATGTCTTTCGGCTGCATGACCCGCTCCGTCTTGTCATGATGCAGGCCGTGCAGCTCCTGTCTGGTTTTTATTCTGCCGTCGATTTTTTATCGGACCGGCTGATGTTTATTTTGCTGTCGGCTCTGCCTTGCCTAAGTCGTGAGCAAGTGCCGCCGGATCGTTCTTTGCCATCTTTGCATAACACTGGCCTTTTACATATGCGCTCATCGCATCTGCATAATTGGCAAGCTTTTCGTTCTCATTCTCTGCAATGTATCCGAGATTAGTGTATGACTGTGCCTCGTATATGAGTTCCTTTGCCTCTTCAAGGTAATCGTATCTGACTTTGCCGTCTGCAGAGTCAATATCAACTCCGCTTACTGAAATGTCATGAGTTGCCTCCCATAACTGAAGCTCAAGCTCCGAGTACATATTCTGCAGCATTGCCCGCACTTTATCTCCGCCGTACATTTCGGCGTTTCCGTCTGCGTCAAACTGTATTGCCGCGAATGTGCCTGTCGAATCAGGAACGTTTGACAGAGCTCTGTTCGAGCTGCCCTTCTGCAGGTAAAGCGTTCTGGTGTTGCTGTCATAAACATTTATGAGACCGGTCTTGTCGTCAGACGTATTAGGTTCCGGAGCCCAGTATGCTGTGTCGAGCAGCAGCGTCCAGTTGTCGGATGCCAGATTGTCGTGCCATCCGGTGCTCCACTCTTCCATGCTTCTCGATTCTGACAGTGAGAGCGCCTCACCCCAGTTTTCCGGATCGTAGGATTTGCCGTAGTAATCACTTCTGGAAATCTCGCCGCTTTCGAATTTTTCGTAAATGTCGCTCGGTACGAATGTTCCGTAGTAATCATATGCCGGATATGAATCGTAGTCCCATCCTTCTTTGATGTAATAGCTGAAGCTGCTCATCGCTTCACGAATAGTATCCGCGTCATTTCCGCCTGCCTCGGCAGCTTCCTGCAGGTGTTTTTCAAGGCTCCAGTATCTTACCAGTCCGTCAGGCCACAGCTCGTCAAGACCTATCTCAGGATTAAGTCTTGATGTAAACTGCATGTTTTCTCCCATGTACCAGTTTGCTGCGCAGAGATAATCTGCCGTTTCATCGGCTACCATCGCATCACCGGCTTTTGTCTTGCCGACATATTTGTCGTCGCCGTTGTATCTGATATTTCTCTCTGTGCCCGTCACCTCGAATACGCACGCATTGCCCTTTGCATCTCCGAGACAGATGTTGAAATCTGTATTAATCGGCCACCATTCGTCTTCAGGCGTTTTCTCCGGATCTCCGAGAACCTTTATCGCCTGTTTTGTGTTGTCACAATATGCAGCGAGATACATTGACGGATATATACCGATTCTGTAAACCTCATCTTCGTTTACCACGCTTCCTCCCGGCGATTCAATCATCAGTCCTTTTTCATTAACTGCCGATCCGAAAACTCCGTGTGTGCTGATGAAAGCGTTGCCGTTATCAGGCAGCATGAGCATTGCAGGCATATAATTGAGATCTCCGTATCCTATGTCTGCCTTCATGGCTCCGATGCAGCCGTCTTCATCTGATGCTGTAGCGTTTCCCCATGTTATTACAGCGGAGCAGTCTCTCTCATCCTCGCCCTTTGAATCTCCTTCTTCTCCCGGCATGGTTTCTGATCCGGCATCGATGTACAGCATCATTACGTCATCAAATTCCATTCCTGTGCTGGCTGCCGTACCTTCAATCATGTCAGTCAGTCCGCCGTCCTTTTCATGATTGAAGAATTTGTCTGCCTGTTCGAGATACGGCTGGTATGCCTCAACAGCCTTCTCATAGCTTCCCCATGTTTCAATCTGTGCCGCAACATTGTATGCTGCAGCTGCCATCACTTCATCCTTGTACTGTTCTCCCAGCTGATATCCCATATCATACCAGGATCCCTTCAGTACTGCGATTTCTGACGTATCCGTCGGTGTCACCTCCGCCGAATCGTAGTCGAATCTGTCGCTCAGCTTGTCACCTCCTTCTTTGAGCGAGCATCCGCTCATGACCGCGGCTAATATAAAAATCGCCGCCATACTCAGTAATACTTTCCATGTTTTTCTGCTGAAAAGCTTCTTCATATGATTCCCTCCTCACAATAAAAATGATATATGTATAATAATTCCTAACCTGTTTTACAACAGCACCGGCGGAATGAACAGAGCCGGTGCAGAGGCTCCGGCAATGCTGAAACTCCGGTAGTGTCTAACCCTGTGACAGTGCCGGAACTTCGTTATTGCCTAACCCTGTGACAGTGCCGGAACCTCGTTAGTGCCGCCCCCCGGCAGTGCCTGCTGCGATGATTTCTGATAAAAACTCCTCACATCAAAAAAGACCATCACAGAACTATGTTCTGCAATGGTCCTAGAAAAGCTAATTCTTGAATTCTGAAACTGTCTTTTCAGTTACCCTGAAACATTTGTTTTAGTATTTATTCGGTTTTCATTTTATGTTTTTTCCAAAACCGCGCCGGTACGTCTGCACTCTCGCGATTACTATGTAATCATACATAATTTTCAGAAAAATGTCAACTTTGAATTTCTCCGATTTTAAATCGCGTTGCCTGCAGTATTGCTTGTTGGCTTTTTCTTTTTCCTTTGCTGCTCGCTCCTGCCCTCGCTTCAGTGCATTGAAAATCTGCTGTGCCGCATTTACACCTTCAGCAGCAAGATTCCTGTCAGTCTTCTTTTTCCTGCCGTCCGGCGTATAGCTTTCAGCGTGCGTCATGAGCATCTTAACCATCTCGTTGATATCACCCCGGACAGACTTCTCGTCAAGCACCTGCCCTTTTG
>CAVECM010000064.1:0-12661 GCA_963614095.1 Bacteroidaceae bacterium | reverse complement strand
GTGTAAATGCGGCAAAGGATGAGAAAATTACGCTGAATCTGCAGGGCGTGATGTATGCGTACTGCGGAGCTCTCACGAAAGAAGACGCAGTAAAGCAGGGCGGCTGGGGTGCAGTTTCTGATGCACAGCTGACACTGGTGGATGCGAAGACAGGCAAGACGGAAGATATAAAGGATGCGGTTACGGATACTGACGGCAATGTCACTGTATCATTCTCGAAAGCAGGCACATATTATGTATCTGCATACAGCAGCAGTGAATATACATATATCACTTCACCGTGGATCAAGATATCCGTGGATACGATACCGGTACTGAAGGACGGCGTATCGGCCGAGGTTACGGCTTCAGTCAGTAAGAATACAGCTTACACAATCAATCTTGATACGATATTTGAGGATCCGCAGGGTGATAAACTCACGTATGTCGTATCGGAAGACGGTGCAGAGGAAGTTTCGGCAGACGCCGACTACTCAGTGACATATGATGCGAACGGAACCCATAAGCTGGTATTCCGCGCATACGACGGTGACAGCTGGTCGGATGAAACGTATACGGTAAATCTCACAGCAGAGACTGAAAAGATCAAGCTGGAGTCCCTGATTGTACACAGCGGATTCAGCCCGACAAATACAAGTGTACTTATTAAGAATGAAAGTGATACATACACATCAGGACAGGTTTTCAATAATGAAACGACTGAATATACGATTTCCGGACAGACGGACAGCCTGACTGACCTGCGTTTCCGTGCGAAAGCGGCTGACAGTGATGCGAAGGTAATGCTGTATTACGGAGATAATCAGTCTAAAGATATCACATGGACAAAGGGCAGCTCGAAGTATGCAGCAAAATGCCTGAGCGCCGGGAAGAATACTCTTACGATTAAGACAGTACCGGCAGAGGGTTCGGATAAGGAAGGCACAGCGTACACGCTTTCAATTGACTGCACTCCGACACTGACAGGCATCACAGCAAAGAGCGGTGATACAGAATTCTACCTGGATAAGACCTTCTCAGCGGCAGAAAACGAATATACGCTTACAATCCCTGAGAAGACAGAAACACTCGATATTACAGCAGTGCCGAAGGGCAGCGGATATACCGTGACATATAACGGCGGCACGGATTCGGCAGTGAATGTCAAGGATAAGGATAAAGTTGAAATCACAGTCGCAGCCGGCGAGGGTGAAAACAGACTTGAAAACACATATACACTGAACCTGAAGCGTGCGCAGCAGCTGGATTTCAAGGCTGATGTGACGCCGGAAGACGCAATTGTCAAGGTATACGATTCAGAGGGCGCTGAGGTAAAGGCAAACGAAGACGGAAGCTTTTCCGGAATGTTCAGTGCAAGTGAATACACATATGTAATCACTAAGTACGGCTATGTTGCTCAGACGGGCAAAGTGCCTGCAGCGGGCGGCAGACTCGAGATAACTCTGGAGAAGGCGGCAGATGACGGACTGAATGATGTCACATCAGACTGGAGCAGTTTCAGAGGCAGCGATACCAACATGGGAATCACTGATACTCAGACTCCTGTATCACAGGAAGACACTGCACTGCTCTGGAATGCGAAGCTCGGCTCAGGCTGGTCGGCAGCACCGAGTGTACAGATTATAGTGGATGATGCACTTGTAGTGATGTCAGGCACTAACATTTACAAGCTGGACCTCAAGACAGGCGAAATACTCAAGCAGGGAACAATGAGCGCAAGCCCGAGCTACGGATATACTCCTCCGACTTATGCAGAGGGAATGATATTCTGTCCTCTCGGCGGCGGAACGATACAGGCATTCAATGCCGAAACACTGGAATCACTGTGGATTTACAAGGATGCTCTTAAGGGACAGGCATTGTCGCCGATTACGTATTCGGACGGATATATCTATACAGGCTTCTGGAACTCAGAAACTAAGACTGCAGACTATGTATGCATCAGTGTGACTGACGAAGATGTGACTGAAACTGATGAGACAAAGCAGGCAACATGGGTGCACAGACAGGCCGGCGGTTATTACTGGGCAGGTTCGGTATCCGTGGGTGACTACATCATCGTGGGAACCGATGACGGCACGAACGGCACAGCAGGTGACTCAGTACTCACGGCATACAACAAGACCACGGGCGAGGCAGTAAGCAGCCTGACCCTCGCAGGAGCAGGGGATCAGAGATCTTCAATAGCATATGATAAAGAGAGCGGCAGGGTTTATTTCACCACAAAGGGCGGATACCTCTGCAGCGCGAAGGTTGACGGAAAATCCGGAAAGCTTTCGGAGCTGAAGATGGTAAGCTACAATGCACAGTCGACAAGTACACCTATAGTTTACAAGGGTGTTGTATACTTTGCGACCGGAAGCGGAATAACATCCTCGGGTTCGTCAGGCAATTTCGTAGCTGCTGATGCGGATACGCTGGAAATGAAATACGCAGTAGGTCTCAAGGGATATCCTCAGTGCTCGATGCTTCTGTCAACAGCATATGAGGATGAAGGTTATCTGTATTTTTATTCGACATACAACTCAACTCCGGGCGGTATATCGATGATTAAGGTGAAGAACGGTGCACAGACAAAAGACGATGCGGAGCTTATTGAGCTTTACGATGCAAAAGGTTTTGAGCAGTACTGCATAAGCAGCATCATCTGCGATAAAAACGGAAATCTGTACTACAAGAATGATTCCGGCAATGTGTTTGCAGTAGGCGTTCCGAGCTTTACAACAGTGAAGAATCTGATTGATAAAATCGGGGATGTGACACTGGACAGCAAATCAGCAATCGATACAGCAAGAAAAGCTTATGACGCATTGTCAGAAGAAGATCAGGCAAAGGTGACAAATTATGATATACTTACAGCAGCAGAGAAAAAGCTTTCCGAGCTTGAAATCAGGAATGTCGAGTCACTGATTGATGCTTTGGGAACAATAACCCTTGCAGAAGAGAATCAGATAAACGAGGCGCGTGAGGCGTACGACAATCTGACAGATGAGCAGAAGGCAGAGGTAAGCAATTATGATGTTCTGAAGGCAGCGGAAGACAAGCTGGCTCAGCTCAAGAAGCAGGAGGAAGAAAAGAAAAAGTCAAGCAGCAAAACAACACCTGCTGCATCAGGCACGACAGCATCAGGAACGACAAAGTCAGCAACAAAGGCAGCGAATGTGAAGCTGGGCGATACAGACAGCATGACAGAGGCAGGCAAGGCAGCACTTGAAAAAATCAAGGCAGTCAACAAATCAAACCTTCCTGAGAAGGCTGAAAACTATACTGAAGATCAGATAAGCAGCATCACAGAAGCATACAAGGCATACAATGCGCTTTCCGAATCAGACAAGAAGGCCATTGAAGCGGCAGACGACTGGAATACATTCTCAGAAACAACATCTAAGCTTGGCAGAATTTATCATTACGATGAAACATCAGGCATAGATGTGAGAAGCAATGACGATGAAACTGTTCCTTGGTATATACAGCTCAAGATTACACCGGCCAAGCTCAGCAAGACTCAGGAAAGTGATGTCAAGGCCGTTATCGGAGAAGAGAGCAAGATATTCAGCATGAATGATATCAGCTTTGTCAGCATTCTGGACGGCAGCGAATGGCATCCGGACAGCCTCGTGAAGGTGGAGATGCCTGCAGTTGACACAGGCGACTATGAAAATGCTGTAATAGTGCACATCCGGGATGACGGAGGCATACAGATTATCGAAGGCCGGGAAAATACCGGCGATGAAACTGTAAGCTTCGAATCATCGGAATTCTCGCTTTACGGTATCGCAGGCACAATGGAATCGGTTGATTCACTGCTTGACGCACAGGATGAGCAGAAGAGCGTAATGCCTTGGATTATCGCAGCGGCTGCGGCAGTAGTACTGCTGATAATAATAATCGCAGTAAGAGGCAGACGAGGCAAAGGCACCGACATTTAATCATCGGTGCGCAGCGAAGGGCCGACAGTTAACAAGCCGGCGTGCAAAGCTTGCAGCGATGCGAATCCGCGGACGCAGACAGATTGCATATGCGGAGCCGAAACACTGAAATTCAGATAATACATGAACAGGTAAGAATGATATGAACGAAAACCACAGAGATACATTTACATCATATAGTCCGGTGATTAATTTCACATTTTTCATCGCAGCTGTAGTGTTCGGAATGCTGCTTTTACATCCGGCATTCCTGGTGTGCTCTGTGGTTTTTTCATCATCGTACTATCTGATTCTCAAGGGCAGCCGCGGACTGAAGCTGATAATGGGCATGCTTCCGGTATTTGCGGCGGTGTCACTGCTCAACCCGCTGCTGAACACGAACGGCACACATATTCTGTTCACGTGGCTGGGCGGACGTCCGTACACGTGGGAGGCTCTTTGCTACGGAATGGCACTTGCGGCGATGTTTGTCGCAGTGATATTATGGTTTGCATGCTACAGCATTGTGATGACAAGCGATAAGTTCATCCATATGTTCGGCAGAATGATACCGTCATTGTCACTTGTGCTGACGATGATACTGAGGCTTGTGCCAGGCTACAGGCGCAAGCTTGTGCAGATTTCCACGGCCAGAAAATGCACAGGGAGCGCAGGAGCTGCGGCGGATAAAAAAACAAGACTTGAAAACGGTATGTCTGAGCTTTCCGCACTGACCACATGGGCATTCGAGGGAGGCATAGTGACAGCCGACAGCATGCGCAGCCGCGGATACGGTACAGGAAGACGAAGCTGCTTTTCAGTATATCGCTTTGATGCACGGGACCGGATAATGCTCGGCGGGATGATTCTGCTGATTATCATTACGGCAGGCGCGTGTCTTGCGGGCGCGGCAGCAGCAACATATACACCGGTGTTTTATATCAGAGACCCGGGTGATCCGCTCTCGGCGGCAGCAATTATTTCATACATTATTTTCTTGTCGATACCGACGGGAGTAAACATTACGGAGGCAATCAAATGGCGCATTTTGAGATCAAGAATCTGACATTTTATTATCCCGGCGGCAAGAAGCCGGCACTTGAGGATATCAATCTGAAAATAGAAAAAGGCAGCTATGTGACGGTATGCGGCAAGAGCGGCAGCGGCAAGACTACGCTGCTGAGACATCTCAAAAGTGTGCTGGCACCGCACGGCAAAAGGACAGGTGAGATACTGTTTGAGGGCCGCCCGCTTGAGGAGGCCGATCTCAGACATCAGTCATCAAAAATCGGATACGTGATGCAGAACCCCGACGATCAGGTAGTGACCGACAAGGTATGGCACGAGCTCGCCTTCGGGCTGGAGAGTCTGGGAACGGACCAGAAGACAATGCGTCTGCGTGTTGCGGAAATGGCAAGCTATTTCGGGATTCAGGGATGGTTTCACAAGAACGTTGCGGAGCTTTCCGGCGGGCAGAAGCAGCTGCTCAATCTCGCATCGATAATGGCTATGCAGCCGGAGGTGCTCATACTGGATGAACCGACGAGCCAGCTGGATCCTATAGCTGCAGCTGATTTTCTCAATACCGTGAGAAAGATAAATCTGGAGCTCGGAACTACTGTCATTATCACGGAACACAGACTTGAGGATATACTCCATGCGTCAGATCGGGTTGTTGTCGTGGAAAACGGCAGAATTGCGGCATGCGATGATCCGAGGGCTATAGGCAGACTGCTCAAGGAGCAGAACAGCGAGATGTTCGCGGCGATGCCTGCACCGGTGCAGATATTTTACGGCTCCGGAATAGAAGGTGACATCTGCCCTCTGACTGTAAGAGAAGGCAGAACATGGCTCAGCCGAACATTTGAAAACAGAGCAATAAAAGTTAAATCACTGACAGAGGCAATGTCTGAGGGCAGCAGAGCGAACGCTCCGTCCGGACAGGGCAATCCGGACGCTGCGGTAAGACAGAGCAGTTCAGATGCAGCAGATTCGCAGAAACAGGAAGGCGGAGAGGATTACGCTCTGACAATAAAAGAGGCATGGTTCCGATATGAAAAGGATGCGCCGGATGTGCTCAAGGGCATTTCGTTTGCGGCACCGAGAAACAAGCTCTCGGCGATAGTCGGGGGCAACGGCACAGGAAAGTCCACGGCACTGAAGGCAATATGCGGTATCTGCAGACTTTACAGAGGAAAGGTGACGATAGACGGAAAACGCCTCGATAAATACAAGAGCGGCGAGCTTTTCAGCGGAAACCTGGCGATGCTGCCTCAGGACCCGAAGAGCCTGTTTGTCAAGAAGACAGTCAGGGAGGAACTCGAGGAAATGATAAAGGGCAGCAGAGATAAAGCGGCTGAGGCAGCCGAAATCGCGCAGCTCTGTGATATAACAGCACTGCTGGACAGCCACCCGTATGATTTGTCCGGAGGAGAACAGCAGCGTACGGCACTGGCGAAGGTGCTGCTGACCAGACCGCGCATACTGCTGCTGGACGAGCCGACGAAGGGAATGGATAACTTCTTCAAG
This sequence comes from Bacteroidaceae bacterium, assembly GCA_963614095.1. Lineage (GTDB taxonomy): Bacteria > Bacillota > Clostridia > Peptostreptococcales > Anaerovoracaceae > Lentihominibacter. The sequence continues at coordinate 6,224 of CAVECM010000064.1, read as the reverse complement.
ATAAAGTTCGCCGGCATACTCGAGGACCTGAAGAAGAACGGAGTAACGATAGTGATGGTTTCCCACGACGTGGAATTCTGTGCAAGATATGCAGACAATGTCAGCATGATATTTGACGGAAGCATCATAACAACCAACACGCCGGACAGATTCTTCTCGCAGAACAGCTTCTACACCACGGCAGCAAACAGAATGAGCCGTCATATATTTGACAATGCCATTACAGATGAGGATGTGATTAAATTATGTCAGCTGAACAGATAAGAACAAAGAATTTGGAAAAAAACAGAAAAACAAAAGCAGCCAGAATAGCAGCTGCTCTGCTGGCAGTGTTCATACTGGCGCCGGCAGCGATGATAGCGACGCCTTACCTCGGAGGAAGAGGATATTATATAGCAGGTGTGCTGATTATACTGATAGCGATGATTCCGTTTTTTGCGGGATTCGAAAAACGCAGGCCTGAAGCACGCGAGCTGGTAATGATCGCGGTAATGTGTGCAATCGCAGTGATTTCGAGAGCGGCATTCATCATGCTGCCCCAGGTGAAGCCCGTAATCGGGATAATCATAATCGCCGGAATGGCATTCGGACCGGGAGGCGGATTCCTGACGGGATCGATGACCGCATTCGTGAGCAACTTTATTTTCGGGCAGGGACCGTGGACACCGTGGCAGATGTTTGCATACGGCATGGCAGGATTCATCGCGGGACTCCTGGCTCGAAAGGGTATAATAAGTGCTGAAAAGAGAATACCGGTAACGATATTCAGCGGTCTGCTTATTATGATTATAGTGGGGCCGATACTGGATTTATGCACTATATTCACGATGAGCAGCATGATAGATACAACTTCCGTGGCGGCTGTTTTCGCTGCAGGCGTGCCGTACAATGCTGTACTGGCTGCGGCTACAATGGTCACGGTTCTGATTCTGTGCAAGCCGATGATGGAAAAGCTCAGCAGAATAAAGATTAAATACGGAATGATGGAGGAAGATGAAGCGCAATGAGGTTTGACAGCTATCATCCTATGATAAATCTCATATATTTTGCGGCTGCAATTGCAGGCACTGTGATTTTCGATCATCCTGTATTTGTTGTAATTGCGTATGTTTCAGCCTTTGTGTATTCGGTGAAGCTTCGCGGTGTCAGGGCACTGGTTCTGAATCTGTGCCTGATACCGCTGATTTTCGGGTATACATGGCTTTATTCATATTACAACCATTTCGGAGTTACGCCGCTTGGAGAAAATTTCATAGGGAATCAGATTACACTTGAAGCAGTCGCATACGGACTGCAGATCGGAGTATCGGCGGCGGCGGTGATAATGATGGTGACATGTGTGTTCGAGATTTTTTCGGCAGACAAGATCGTATATCTTTTCGGGAAAATCTCACCTAAATTATCGCTGTTTCTGTCTATAATTCTGAGATGTCTGCCGCGTCTTGCGAAACAGGCAGGCAAGGTCAATACAGCGCAGTCCGGCATCGGCAGAGGACGCAGTCAGGGTCCTGTATGGCGCAGACTGCTTAGCTGCATACGCATGGTTTCCGTGCTGATCACATGGTTCATGGAGAGTATAGTAGAAAGCGCACGTTCCATGAAAAGCCGCGGTTATTCGCTGAAGGGACGCACCGCGTTTTCCATATACAGATTTGATAACCGGGACAGGAGCTATATCATATTTGTTTTCCTGTGTTTTACCATTACTGCGATGGCAGTGCTGCTCGACCAGACGCATATTTACTATAATCCGCAGCTGATAATGAATCGTGTAACACCGATATCATGTGTTTTTTATGCTGCATATGCATGCTTCATGCTGTCACCTTTGTTCCTGCAGATATGCGGGGAAATAAAATTCAAAAGGCAGAGATCCGAGTCACAGGGTGCAGCAGGTGCAGCGCAGATTCTGCAATAATTATTTTGCTTTGTTTTATCAATAAGCGAGCTGTTATTGACAATCATGCAGTTTAAAATGTCAAGAATTCTGAAAATTGCATTTTATCTTGTTGTAATAAGCTCTTTACAATGATATAATAAATGCATCTTTAAACAAAAACTAATTAGGGAGGACTTATTGATGAAGGGCTATAAGAGCGAAAACATTAGAAACGTTGCACTTGTAGGACACGGCGGAAGCGGCAAGACTACATTCCTCGAAGCTGCGTTACTTGCAACAGGCGTTATCAGCAGACTTGGTAAAGTCGAAGACGGAAATACCGTTTCGGACTACGACAAAATGGAAATCGAAAAAGGCTATTCCATCAGCACTTCAGTTGTGCCGGTAGAGTATAATAACGTTAAGATTAATTTTGTCGATACGCCGGGATTCTTTGACTTTGTCGGTGAAGTGAATTCAGCATTGAGAGCAGTTGAAGCGGCAGCAATTCTTGTAGATGCTTCGGCAGGCATTCAGGTAGGTACAGAAAAAGCCTGGAATTCATGCAGAGAATTCGGTATTCCTAAGTTCTTTCTGATTAACAAAACTGATAAGGAAAACGTTGATGTCGATCAGGTTATTTCAGATCTTAAAGACAAGTTCGGAACATCTGTGGTTACACTTGATGACAAGGATGCACTCACAGAAGCGATTGCAGAGACTGATGAGGATCTGATGGAGAAATTCTTCTCGGGTGAGGATTTCACTGATGAGGAGTTCAACAATGGACTTTCTCACGGCATCGGTTCAGGAGATATCGTGCCTGTGCTGGCATGCTCATCTGTAAAGGGAGACGGAATAACTGAAGTTCTTGAGGACTTCATAAAATTCGTTCCGAAACCGGCAGATCATGAAGACTATGATGCCAAGAATGACGATGATGAAGATATAAAGATAAAGGTTGACCCTGCAGGCAAACCGGCAGCATTTGTATTCAAGACAATTGCTGACCCGTTCCTCGGCAAGATTTCACTTGCGAAGGTAATATCAGGAACATTGAAGGCAGGGCAGGAAATATACAATTCAAGAGCACAGAAATCAGAAAAGCTCGGATCGATGTTCTTCATGAGAGGAAAGCAGCAGGGTGAGGCTCCTGTTGTCGAGGCCGGAGACATCGTGGCTATCGCTAAGCTGCAGTTCACAAAGACAGGCGATACGCTCTGCGAAAAAGCAAATATAGTGAAGTTCCCGCCGATTAAATTCCCGGCACCCGCACTTTATCTGGCGATAGAGCCTAAGGACAAGGGAGAAGACGAAAAGGTCGGCACAGGCCTTCACAAGCTGATGGAAGAAGATCCGTCATTCGTTCTCGAAAGAAACGTTGAGACTCACCAGTCACTTCTCGGAGGACAGGGAGAGATTCAGCTTAATATCATAACATCAAAGCTCAAGGATAAGTTCGGTGTTGAGGTTATAACGGTGCCTCAGAAGATAGCTTACAGAGAAACTATCAAGGGAAGCTCCGATGTACAGGGCAAACACAAGAAGCAGTCCGGCGGTGCAGGTCAGTACGGTGACGTTCATATCAGATTCTCACCTGCTCAGGAGGAATTCGAATTCTCTGAAGAGCTCTTCGGCGGATCGATTCCTAAGAACTATGTTCCTGCAGTAGAAAAAGGTCTGAGAGAATCGATGGAAAAGGGTCCTCTTGCAGGCTGCAAGGTTGTAAATATCAAGGCAGTGCTGTATGATGGTTCATATCACGATGTAGACTCGAACGAAATGGCATTCAAGATTGCGGCATCCCTCGCATTCAAGAAGGGTATCGCAGAGGCTAAGCCTTGCCTGCTCGAGCCTATCATGAAGCTTGAAATCACTGTTCCTGACGATCACATGGGTGATGTAATGGGCGACATGAACAAGAGAAGAGGTAAGATTCTCGGTATGGAGCCTGTCGCAGGCGGCGGACAGAAGCTGATGGCAGAAGCACCTCAGGCAGAGCTGTTTGACTATGCTATCGTTCTCAGATCGATGACACAGGCAAGAGGAAGCTTCACAATGGCATTTGAAAAATACGAAGAGGTACCTGCTCAGATTGCGCAGAAAATAATCGCAGATCATCAGGCAGAGCAGGAAACAAAATAGCTTCTTAACATAACATATAACATAATCAAACCCTTAAAATGGCTGTCTCGAAAGAGGCAGCCATTTTACCTTTGCAGAAAATATTTTGAGGGAAACCATTTTGCTCTTCAGAGAGTCAATCCGCCTTTTTCGCGGAGGATTTTTATTCTTCAGGTGCAGCTGAAGAAAACATGAGAAACAATATGGATATATGGTATTATTTGGTGATATAATGTTCCGTAGACTGATGCTCACAGAGGAGCTGCAGATGTGCAGTCCCGTGGATTCGACAGCCGGAACGGCAGGATTGAAGAGACAGAGTCGGAAAGGCAGGGATGAGATAAACATGGCAAAGAAAAACAAAACCGTTTTCGTATGTCAGGAATGCGGATATGAAAGCTCGAAATGGATGGGGCAGTGTATCTGCGGTGCATGGAATACAATGGTCGAGGAAAAGGTAATTGATATCGACGTAAACGATAAGCGAAGAAGAACATCTGCAAGAGCGGCGGGAAGACGCGGTCCGGCGGGCACAGGCGGCATGACAGGAGGCTCCGCATTCTCATACAGTGCGGGCGGAAGCACTTCCGGCAGAGCTCCGGACGCATCATACGGTACAGGAGCAGGCGGCAGTGCTGCAGGCGGAGTGTCACTAGCGGCAGGCAGAGCAGGCAGACCGGTAAGACTCAGGGAAGTTATTTCCGGTGAAAAGGGCAGACTGGATACTGGCATCGGAGAACTCAACCGGGTCCTCGGCGGCGGACTGGTTCCGGGCTCTTTAACGCTGATTTCGGGAGAGCCGGGAATCGGCAAGTCGACGATAATAATACAGGCGGCTGCACATATAGCAGCAGACAAGGGACCTGTGCTTTACGTGTCCGGAGAAGAATCAGAGGAACAGATAAAGATGAGAGCCGACCGGGTATGCGGGAAGCTGCCTGAGGAGCTTTACATCCTCGCAGAGACGAACATAGAAAGCATCAGCGAGATATGCGTGCAGCTTGAGCCGAAATTCCTGATAATAGATTCGATACAGACGATGTACAGCTATGATCTCGATTCGGCACCGGGCAGTGTTTCACAGGTAAGAGCGTGCGGCAATGAACTCATGAGAATCGGCAAGGTTTACAATATCCCCGTGTTCATAGTGGCACATGTCACGAAAAGCGGAGATCTGGCAGGGCCGAGAATTGTGGAGCATATGGTCGACTGCGTGCTGAGCTTTACGGGAGAAAGAAGTCATGAAATGCGCATACTCAGAGCACAGAAAAACCGATTCGGCACAACCAGTGAAATCGGTGCTTTCGAAATGGCCGAGCAGGGGCTGATGGAGATTGAGAATCTGTCCGGCACTCTGCTTGAGGAGATGGAGAAGGAAAGCGAGGGCGCTGTTGTGACAGCGGTTTACGAGGGTACGAGACCGCTTGTGCTTGAGGTGCAGGCCCTTACATCGCCTACAAATATCGGATTTGCCAGGAGAACAACAATCGGAGTGGAAAACTCGCGTCTGAATATGATCCTTGCGGTTCTTGAAAAAAAGATGGGATTGTCTATGATAAATCAGGACGTATATGTAAACATCGTAGGCGGCATAAGGCCGGAGGGAACATATACTGACCTTGCCGTGGCGCTTGCGGTATATTCATCATACAAGGGCCGGGCACTCGGCAGCAGAACCATCGCACTCGGTGAAATAGGACTTACAGGAGATCTTCGCGCAGTGCAGAACGGCGAGAAAATAGTCAAAGAAGCCGGCAAGCTCGGTTTTGAGCGAATCGTGCTTCCTGTAAAAAACGCACAGCGGCTGAAAAAAACGGTTTCGGAAATCAACGCACAGCGCGAGGCGTCAGGTGCTGTGAAGCTTCAGCTTGTCGGCATAAAAAACATCACGGAGATTTCGGGACTGTTTTAAGTCGAACGCCGGTATAACGTGCAGTGTATCCCGGCGATTGTTTCCTCAGAAATCCATATGAAAAAAATATATATTAATGTTAAAAGGAGTACGCTTCATGAAATTTGAGTTACTGGATATGATTATGAACCCGTTTATATTAATGTTTGTCTCAATAGGAACAGGGCTGCTTTTCGGAAAAATCAGAATCGGGAAATTCAGCTTTGGCTCCTCGGGTGTTTTGTTTACGGGTCTTGCAATCGGATGGGGCATGTACAAGTTTGGTAATCACATACTGGCGCAGGGAGAAAATGCCGCGGGATATGCGGC
>CAVECM010000063.1:0-12696 GCA_963614095.1 Bacteroidaceae bacterium | reverse complement strand
CGCTGTCGGTTGTGTCAGAGCAGCCGGGTTCGCCATCGCTTGATTCGGTAAAGTCGGAATCGCCGCTGCATGAATCATCGCCGGGCTCATAGTGCCAGCCCTCCTGAAGAAATATGTTTTCGTTTACATGGATAAGAGGGTGGAGAACCGCATCCATGTAAACACACATCAGGTTTTCAAAATCCCTGCTGCTGCGGCTTGACACAGGGAATACCGTCTTGTCCGGAAAAGTCATGGCATTCAGGAATGTAGCCATGGAGTTTTTCAGCAGATGCACAAACGGCGCCTTTGCAGGATAAGCCTCGGAGCCCTGCAGCACGCAGTGCTCCAGTATGTGAAACACACCCGTATCGTCCCGCGGAGTGGTGCGGAAGGCAATCGAGAATGTTTTGTTGTCATCGCCGTTCTTCAGCCACCCGAGCTTTGCACCTGAGGCAATATGCTCCATCTCATAAAAAACGCCGCCGACTTCAGGAAGCTCAGTTGTCTTTATGAGCTTAAAACCGCAGATTACATCAGGAAGCCCGGCATTCATATCGGGATTAGTTCTCATTCTTCTCTTCCTCCGCTATTTCCTCAAGGCATCGGGCAACGGCTTTCGCCAGCTCGTTCGGGCATGAATTGCCTCCGTGACAAGTGATTCCCTTAGTTCTGCGGATGACATCCTCAGCCTTCATGCCCTCGCACAGAGACATGACAGCATGCCCGTTGCCGTCGCAGCCGCCCACAATCTCCACATTCCAGATATATCCGTCGATATAGTCAAACCGAATTTCGTCTGCGCATACAATATCGTCTGTCTTAAATACATAGTGCTTATCCATTACTAACTCCTTTTCTTGTTCTGCAGGTCGCAGAATGTTGTATATATTTTATTTGTTCCGTACAGCTCCTCATGAGTTCCGCTGCCGGATACCCGGCCGCGGTTCATTACAATGATATGATCTGCATCGCGGATTTCTTTCATATTATGTGATACCACAACAGATGTTCTGCCGTTCATGATGGTTTTCAGCGATTCCTGCACAAGAGCCGCGGTATGGGCATCAAGGCTGCTCGTTGTTTCATCCAGCAGCAGGAAATCCGGAGATTTGACTACGGTTCTTCCTATAGCCGCACGCTGACGCTGTCCCCCTGAAAGCCTGCATCCGGACTCGCCGACATCCGTATCAAGTCCGTCCGGGAGCTCTCTGACAAACTCGCCCGCACCTGCGCTTTCCAGTACCTGGATAATGGTTTCGTCATCAGGCACCTCGGTCAGGCCGAAGGCTATATTCGCACGAAGAGTGCCGGACAGCAGCGGACTGTTCTGCTGAATATATCCGAACGCTTCACGCCATTCATCCAGGTGAATATCGCTGACGGGGCAGTCTCCGAAGAAAATCGTGCCGTCGGTAGGCTCATAAAAGCGCTCCAGCAGCTTCAGTATCGTGGTTTTTCCTGCACCGCTCGGTCCCACTATGGCCGTGACCTTTCCCTTAGGAATCGTAAAGCTCACATGATCCAGTATATAATCCTTACCGTATCGGAAGGACACGTCACGGAAGGAAATGTCTGCGTCAGCAAGCGCAAAGGATTTCTTTGACCGCATCTGCTCATCCGGCATGGATATAATCCGTCCGGCCTCCGTCGTCATGCCCTGAACCTCTTTGATTGTCTCATAGCACATAATCGGCTGGACAATGTAAACCGGGATGATTTCCATATAAAGCACCAGCGTCACCAGGTCGTCTCCGCCGATGACACCCTTGCCGGAAAGATACCCGCCGTACACAAGAAGTATCAGCTTGCAGAATGAGGCAACCGAGTATTCAAGCGGCTGTATCAGAATCTGCAGCTTTGCGAGAGCCTTGTCCTTAGCGTAAAGCGCTGCAGTCTGTGTCTGTCCGCGGTCTGTTTCCTGATTCTCGGTGCAGTGACTCTTGATCAGCTTGATGTTGAACAGCCTCTCGGCAACGTAATTTGTGAGCTTTGCATATGCACCCTGTCTTTCATCGTTGGCCCGGCTTACGAGGCGGCCGGTAGTGATGCAGACGCCGATTCCCCACGGAACTATGATTATGAGATAAAGACACAGGCTGTGCGCCATATTCCACACAATCACCAGCGCAAGCAGCAGCGTGTAAATCATCGCAAACATCTGAATCAGGTAGAACACCAGGTAGCTCACCTGCGATGTGTCAACAGTGACTCTGGAGATAAGCGAGGAGGGGTTCATTTCCTGATATCGGGCCATTGGCAGATGTATCAGTTTCCGGCTGATGATCTGCTGCAGGTTTCGGTCTGTCACGTTGGTGACCCATCCCTGGAATACCGCCAGGCCGATGCTGATGATGCCGGAGGCGATTGTTACCCAGACATAGGTTCGTATCAGCTTTTCGTCAAAAATATTGCCGTCCATGATGTCGCCGGCCACCTGAGGCAGTCCGGCTGTGGCGCTCGATACGGCGAGCGAGAGGATTATGTAAAGGGCACAGCGTCCCCACGGGAGACGGGCTTCCTTCAGCAGTCTGAAAAAGTTTTTCATGCTCTTGCATCCTCCTTTCTGCCGATGTCTGCGGCGGTTTGGGTGTTTACAGGGCTGCATCCCGGGTCCGGGTCATCATACGCATCTCTGCCGGACAGGCTTTCGCATGATGTGCCGCCGTTCTGTTTTTCGTACATGGATCTGTAAAGGCTGCTTTTCTCAAGAAGCTCCTCGTGTGTGCCGGCGCATTCTACGTTTCCGTTATTCAGTAAGATAATCCGGTCGGCATTCGTGACCAGATTAAGCTTGTGTGCAACACTGATGATTGTCTGCCCGTGCTCCGCCATACTGACAGCCTGACGGACAGCATGCTCGGTTACAGCATCCAGATTTGAGGTGGCCTCGTCCAGCAGCAGTATCTGAGGCCGTGTGAGCAGGGTACGTGCGACGCTTATGCGCTGTCTCTGCCCTCCGGAAAGCATGCTGCCGTTTTCGCCGGTCTGAGTGTCCAGCCCTTCCGGCAGTTCATTGATCAGGGTTCCCATTCCGATATCTCGCATTGCAGCGAGAAGAGCATCGTCGTCCGGCTTTTCCGGAAGTGCGTATGTCAGATTGTCTCTGATGGTGCCGTCCATAATCCACGCGTCCTGCGTCACATATCCGATATGACCTCGCCAGCTCTTGAGCGAGTACTCGGAGATATCATGCTCTCCCAGACGAACAGTCCCGGACTGCGGCTCATAAAAGCGCTCAATCAGGTTGAGTATTGTGGTTTTTCCCGCACCGCTCGGCCCTGCTATGGCGGTATGTCTGCCGCTCGGGATGTCGATGCTGATGTTGTCGAGAACGTTTCTGTCTTTGTATCGGAATGTCACGTTTTCCAGATGAATATCACCGCCGGCGGATTTCAGCTCCGTTCCGGCATTGTAGTTGTCCTCGTCTTCACTGTAAAGCTCGGATATTCTCTTCATAGCTCCCTGTGCCACCTTCAGGTCGTCCCAGATGCTCATCAGGGAGTCGACGCAGCCGGTGAGATTTGTCGAATACATGTAAAACGCAACCCATATGCTTACGGTGATATAATCATGCCTGATCAGGTAAATGCCGAACAGGATTACAATCAGCGATTCCACAACCTCGAGCACAGTGGATATGGCTGAGAAGGCGTTGCCGATCCAGGTGATTTTCATTTTTGTCTTGTAAAGGGCCTGCGTCTGCTCGCGGCTCTGGCGGGTGGCTTTCTTTTCCTGTACGAAAACCTTAATCAGCGGGACGTTTGTAAGAATCTCGGCGATTTTCCCGGTGAGAAGTGCGGCCTTGAGCTGAAGCTCATTGTTCAGTCCGAAATCCACGCGCCCCTTTACGATGCCGACAGCGATGATAATCGGAATTATCACGACCTCTGCAGCGACCAGATGCCAGTCATAGCCCAGCAGAATAACGGTTGTGGCAATCAGTGTGTAAACGTTGGAAACTATGCCCGAGATATCGTCAGTGAGAAAATCGCTCAGCTTGCCGGTGTCCTCGGTTTCACGGCTGATGAGCTCCGATGTGCCGTTTCTGTTGAAGAATCCCATGGGGAGTCTGAGCAGCTTTTTCCAGACAATATCACGGAATCTTTTGGAAATATCGGCGTTTACAATCTGACAGACTACCTGGTAGAGCATATCCATTATCGCTCCGCCGAACAGGACGAGGACAGTTGCGGCAATAATACGCGCGCTGAAATCGCCCGCCGTAATCTGCTCGGTATATGACGGGAGCATCAGATTGAGCTGCGATACGCCGAGCCCGGTTATGACGCAGATCAGAATTTTTATATAAGGGAGGCGGGTGTCCCTGATCAGTGTTTTAAAGGGGCGCCAGTCCTGTTTTTTTGCGGTATCTGCCTTCCCGGTTTTCATTTCTGTATGATTCCTGCTCATTATGATATGACCTCCACGGTGAAGCGGTCATCAAAGTATTCAAGTATAAGATTCTGATAGAATTCCATTTTCTGCTGAATAATGAAATTGTCCATAGGAATGGCTTCAAGGAGCTCGTCCTCCGGCATGCGTTCATTGGCACTTGCCTTGATAAATTCACGATAGTCTTCCTCTGACCAGCTCATGCTGTGATCCTCGGCAATCTTATCGGCAGCGGCAGAGAGCTTGAGCTGGTCCTCAACGCTTTTCCGCATATTGACCTTTGCCTCGTCAAGGTCCTTGGCGTGATACAGATGCAGCATGAGGCTCTCCAGCTCCTCCGGAGTTTCGGTGCCTTCTTCGAATTCCAGCATCATTTCAGCCTGTTCCAGGTCGATTTCATCATCGGTCAGGTCGAATACAGAGTTCCGCACCACTTGTCGGTTTACGAGCGTGCAGAGAGCGGACTGCTTCTTTTCCTTGTCCTCCTCGACCAGCTGCGCCTTTGCATATTCTGTATAGTCCGCCAGTGTCGATACGCCTTCAATACCCATGGCGGGCACGAGTTCATCGGTGAGAGCAGGGACTATGCGCCGTTTTACAGATAAAATATGTACAGTTACTGTGTCGCTGCCGATTGTGCAGGTGAATGTATCGCCTGCCTTGTGTGATGTGATCTGGTCCTCAATCTGCGGATAAAAGAAGCCTCTTCCCGCGCGGAAGCGTTCGCATTCTGATGTGAGACGGGGATTATCGCTTTCAAGACTTACAGCGACAATGTCGTTTCTGATGATATCATCCGTCTGCGGCTCGATTGTGAGAAATCTTTCGGCAGCCTGATGCAGACCTTTTTCTATGCTTTCCTGCCTGATTTTTATCTCAAAAAGCAGATCGGGCAGATCCGCTTTTCTGTAGTCAAACAACTCGATTACTTTTGCCATTGTGTGTGCTCCTTTCGTTACAATGTCTCGGCGGTGCGAATCACTGCGCAGCAGCTGCCGCGTGTGAATCTGACCGCGTGTTAATGTAAAACTGCATTTATAATGTAAAAACTGCATCTACTATAGCATGAAAAGGAGCGTTTATTTGTTCATGATGCGGATTTGGGTTATATTCATGTGAATTCCGGTACAGCCGCCGGCAGAAAAGTGAGGTCTGAAGAAGGGATATACGGAATGTGCCGGGCAGCGTGAGCGTGCGTGCCGCGGAGATGAGTGCTGTGCGGAAATGAGTGCTGTCCGGAGAGCGGCGTACCGGGGAGCAGATACTGAGCGGAGGGGGCCGGAGAACGGCGGCAGATTTACATGCTTTTCATCGGAATTCTCGCAATCATGTGTATGGTATTTCCCTCGAATTCCGGATAAACGACGCCCTGATATTTTTCTGCCATATGAGCAGCGTTGGCAAGCCCGAGCCCCTCGTGCGCGGGCTTTGTAGTATAGCCCGGAGAAAAAATCTCTTTCATATCTTCAGGCGCATGATGACAGTAATTTGAGACCTTGATTATATTGCTGCGGCCTCTTTTGATAATCAGCAGACTGATGACACGACTTCCCTCGGTATGGTTTTCCAGTTCATCGATGGCATTCTGAATCAGATTGCCCAGTATCGTGTTGATTTCATATACTGTGCAGGGAATATGGCCCAGATTGTCGTGAATTTCGACATCGAGCCTGAGACCCTTCTGAAGAGCCATTTCCTGAAATGTGCTGAGAAGTGCGCTGACTGCCGGATTGGCCAGAGGGAGCACATCATTGCTGCTCTGCACAATGGAAAGCATGCTGCGTATGTAATCGCTGCATTCGCTGTACAGTCCTTTGTCAATCATGCCGTATACAGTCTGCATATGAAAATTGAAGTCATGCCGCTGAGAGCGAATCAGCCGCATGAAGCCCAGCAGATTTTCCTGATACTGCCTGCCCAGCAGATTTTCCAGATGCTCCTGCATTTCAGCGGTCAGGCGGCTGAGCATCAGGCACACCAGAAGGAAAAATACAATATTGAACAGCAGGACAGGGGGAATGTGCAGGTCGCTGTCTGTCAGGGAGAAGATACTCCACAGGAACAGCACCGCGGGTCCGGGAAACAGCGATGTGAGCAGGCCGCGCAGGCTCTTTTTCTGCTCTGATGTGAGGGCGGAGTTTTCGCGGAAAATGCAGGCTTTCTTATTCCACAGGGGCAGGCTGATTATGTACAGAATAATTCCGGGAAGGCAAGCCCGCGGTCCGTTCATGTTGATGGCAAATGCTGCAGACATCAGCTGTCCGGTCATGCATGAACTCAGCCCGAGGAGTGCGGCGATAATGGCGGGGACCCATTTTCTGCCTGAAAGTATCAGGAGGTCTGCCGTTATTCCGATGCAGAAGAGCATCGCGGTCAATATTTTCAGAACGAATCCGTGCGCAGTAATGCAGGGCATATTCATAAACGCTGCGGCCGCCGCCGGGGCGACTGCATAGTAGGCACCTTTTGCACGGGAAAGTCCCATCAGTCTCATTGCAGCCCAGAATGATGCGTATCCGATAATCCCTGCTCCGATTGCTGTCATAATATCTGCATACCTCTTTCTTTAAGTAATTCCTGAAGTTCGTTTTTTTTGTCGCGGCTGAGCGGGAGAGTATCCCTGAATCCGGACAGCTGAATCTGAAATGTGCGCTTGAACATATCGGGGCGGATGGCCTCGACAAGGTCAAGGTTGACAATTACTGACTGGTGGCATCTGAAGAAACCGTATTCCTCGAAAATGAGCGCGAGTTTTTTCAGTGTTTCCGTGGTGTCCATTTCCCGGTGATCTCTGCAGACTATATGAACCTTTCTCCCGCGATTTTCCATGTATGCGACATCGTCTGTGCGGATTATCTCCATCTGCCCGTTGACATGAATTCCGATTTGACGGACCTTTTGCCCGATGGATGAGTCGTTTTCCTTTTTCTGCTGTGCCATCTGCAGAACATGTTCGAGTCTGGATATGCTGATTGGTTTGACCAGAAAGGAGAGAGGCTGATAATCGTAGCCGCTCAAAGCATATTCCACGTGTCCGGTGAGGAAAACGTACATTATTCTCGGGAATTCTCTGTGGATGCGGTCGGCAGCTTCGAATCCGTCGATGTTAGGCATCTCTATATCCAGAAGCACCAGGTCCACCTGCGTTCTGCGCAGAAAAACAAGAGCCTCCTCTCCGGAAGCGACAGCGCCTGCAACTGTTACATCGCTGAACTGCCGGAGGGCACTTGCTGTGATATCTCTTGCTGTCTTGTCATCGTCTGCTATCAAAACACTTAACATGAATCTGATACTCCTTATATGTGCTCATTTGAGCGGCTTTGCTGTATCCGGGACCGCCGAGCGCAGCCGCGCTTGAGGATGGCGGCTGTACCCGAAGAGACCGTCACGGTATCCGGGGGAGACCCCGGTCGAGGCCCTGGAACTTTTGCAGCCGCGCTGCGGGTTTGTCTGCTTTAATTATAATAATGAAAATACCATGTATCAAGTGCCATCTTTTGTGTGCACGATGTTACGAATTCTGTGTCCACTGCCGAGTTTACTAAGATATGCGCATGGGCGTTTGAAGTCTGCCTGCTGAGCAGACACTAAATTTCTTTTACGCTATGGCAGTTTGGAGTTATGTAAACCTGCGCGTTTTTACACGCCGCAAATTTTCAACAGGCCGTCCGTTCGGTAATTATGGGGACTTCGGGCGTTATCCCCCGCGGTGAAATAATTGTATACAATTTTATACACCGAAGGCTGTGGATAACCATATTTTTACTATTGCTGAAATTTCAATGCTTAGCGGTGTCAAGTGCTTTTTTGCGAACAAAGTTATCCACAGTTTCATTCCGGGCGGAAAATATATGGAATATATATACTTCAAACGATACTTACTATGTCAGGCAGTTCATGATTACGCTAATCATCATTTCTTTTTCTTCAGGACGGGATTCTGCAATCATAATGGTTAGTGCTGCGAGTGTATAATCATCTATCAGCTTCCTGCCGTCAATAAAAAGAACTCCGTTTTTATCGAGGAAATACAGAAATATCGCGGCAGCAATTCGCTTGTTGCCGTCAAGGAAACTGTGATTTTTCGTAACAAAGTAAAGCAGATGTGCGGCTTTTTCCTCAAGGCTTGGATATAGTTCCCTGCCGGCAAAGGACTGATAAATATTACCTATGCTGCCTTTAAAGGAATTGTCTTTTTCTTCGCCGAACAGGTCGGAACTTTTGGCGAAACGCATTTGGGAGATTACATTCATGCATTCCTCATAAGTCAGATGATACGTGGATGCGGTGCCTCTGGGTTTCTTCATGGTCTGATGGTCGTAAGAATCCAACATTTCGAGCGCTTTACTGTATTTCTGAATCACATTCAGAACTTGCCCGGCGTCGAGCTCGTTCTCAGTTCGTTTCATAATCCGGACCACTTCGCCGAGTTGTGAAATACGGGCATCATTGACTGCATACCCCTTCAGAATATATTTTTTCAGTACGGAATTTGCCCATCGGCGGAATTCTACGCCTCTTTTTGATTTTACGCGATAACCGACGGAGATGATGACATCGAGATTGTAATACTGCGTCATGTGAGTCTGGGTTTTACCCGGAACCGCACCATGCTGTGTGGTAGTCGCAAAATTTGCGACTACCACTTGCCCGTCAAGTTCCTCTCGAAGAGCATTGTTGATATGCCTGCCGATTGTCTTGATATCTCTGTCGAACAGATCAGCCATTTGCTGACGATTGAGCCATACGGTTTCGTTTTCGACAGTGACATTGAGTCTGACTGCAGTGTCTTCGGTTTCAAATAATACGATGTCGCGGCTGGCTTTTTTTGTGTTCATAAGTTACCTCGCTTTCTTTAACTTGCAGATTGTTTTAAAATAATGCACCTGCGCGTTTCAGAAACGGAGACTCATAATTTTCACAGTCCATAATTACCCGGAACATTCAGCATGAAATTCCAGGTATAAAAAAACGTGCAGGTATGCTGCGGATTCACCGCAATCATCCTTGCACGCTCATGCTCGTGTATAGCCCGGCCGGATAAGACCTAACTGAATTATACTATTCTTTTGACTTTTGTAAATCGGCAATTCTGCTGCGGCTTAAAAATATATAGTCGGATATCGGTATACATATATGTGCAGAGCTGTTGGAAGAAGTGAGGAGTAAATTATATTTTTTTTTGAGTCGCGGCAGTTTGGCGTTATGTAAACCTGCGCGTTTTTACACACCGCAAATTTTCAACAGGCCGTCCGTTCGGTAATTATGGGGACTTCGGGCGTTATCCCCCGCGGTGAAATAATTGTATACAATTTTATACACCGAAGGCTGTGGATAACCATATTTTTACTATTGCTGAAATTTCAATACTTTGAGCTGTCAAGTGCTTTTTTGTGAACAAAGTTATCCACAGTTTCATTCGAGGTGAAGAATAATCGGAAAATATTATCAAATTGCTTATTTTCAGATTATGGCTGTAAAACCGTAATCAAGCCTGTTTCAGGCATATCGGATTGACAAACTGCCGATTAGTGATATAATCGGTGTCAATACAGATGTATCGACACAGGAAGACACCGCAGGGCGCCGCTGAAGAACGATAAACGGGCGGCACGGGTCAATTAATGAAGCTGCGGATACGTTGGCATCTCAGTAACCTGCAGATATATCAAATCGAATTGTTTCCATAGGTATATGAAAGAGAGGCGTAATATGGAAAATAAAAAAACAGCGATTTTAGTGGTAGATATGCTGAACGATTTTGTGACAGGTGCACTCAAGTGCGACAGAGGACTTGCGATAGTTCCGAAAACGGCGGAACTGCTGAAAGAAGCACGAAAGAATGATGTTGCGGTTATTTTCTGCAATGATGCACATCTCAAGGATATCGATCTGGAATTCAAAGTCTGGGGAGAGCATGCGGTAGCAGGCACATACGGAGCTGAGGTTATTCCGGAGCTTGAGCTTTGCGAAAAAGACTATGTGGTTCCGAAGAGAAGGTACAGCGGATTTTTCCACACCGACCTTGACCTGCTGCTGAGGGAGCTTGGTATCGATACAGTTATCATGACAGGTCTCCATACACATATGTGCGTAAGACACACAACGGCCGATGCGTTCTGCCTGGGATACAAGATTGTGGTTGCATCCGATGCGACTGACAGCTTTACTGAAGAAGATTACAACAACGGTATCGATTATCTCAAGACGGTATACGGCGCAGAGGTATATACTGTGGATGAGCTCGTTAAAATGTTCGAAGCGTAAAAGCGCACTTGGCATTAAAAGCATGCTTTGCATGTTGAGACCACGGTTGAGGTTCAAATGCCTGCGGCTCCGTAAAAGCCAGATCTTATCAGCGAGACAGTTTCGGCTGCCTCGCTGTTTTTGTAAAGTGCAGACTGCGGACGAATTTTATATTTCAGAAAAAAACAGATTCTGTATGGTTTCGATAACATCTGCCATATTCTGCTCCAGGTCGTTATCAGTGCAGAGTGCCGCCCTGCATTCGGCAGGCGAGCGGAGCTGCTTTTGAGTATGCCTTTCATGGTCGTGCTCGGAATCATGGTTATGTTCAGATTCTTCCTCGGAGCTTCCGTCGAAAAAAAGCTCCAGCGCATAATATGCGTCCCGGCCGTCCGCCAGCAGTGCATTTCTCGTCTTCATATCATAAGTCAGAATCGGAAGAGAGTCATCAGCTGCATTTTCTTCGATTTTCGCCCCCATGGTTTCAAGCAGAGCCTTCAACGCATGATTTACATTCTTGTTTTCGCCGGTCATGTTGTAGCTGTCATGAACACAGCTGCCGAAGATATTCCATTCTGCGAATTTTTCATAGAGCGATTCAATGCGTGCTTCC
The DNA here is from genome assembly GCA_963614095.1 of Bacteroidaceae bacterium. Classification (GTDB taxonomy): domain Bacteria; phylum Bacillota; class Clostridia; order Peptostreptococcales; family Anaerovoracaceae; genus Lentihominibacter. Next base: position 1,463 of record CAVECM010000063.1, on the reverse strand, counting down.
GGCAGTGACTGGCTGAGCAGCAGCGTGTCCGATGAATTTGCCGTTATAATGACCGGCTTTCCGATTGCAGCCCATTCATTTCTTAATGTCTCGGAATCCGGTTCTGATATAAAAATCGCGCTGTCGGGGTGCTGCTGTACTATCGCATCGTATGATAAGACTGCCTGCTCCGGTGCAGAGGCGCATAGCTCGATTCCGGGGAAAAAGGCATATCTGCATTTATCATAACCGTTCGGTATACGTATAAGGGATTGTTTTGTGTTTTTCATTTTGTTTCTCCATTTTTTAATTGCCTCGGAAATATCGGAAAGTATATCAGCTGCTGCTGTAAAGCGCAGCTTTTGAAAACTGAAATCTTAAAGCGGTATCTGAGAACAGCCGCCGCAAAGCGCAGACTGTCGAAAAAGGCACTTTAAAACAGCTGCCGCATCGAAAAAAATGTTTCGAAGCGGCTTTTGCAATCGATATTTCCGAATATATTATAACAAGCGTACAGCGCAATGAACAGTGAGTGAAGAGATGTTTTTTATGCAGTTCGATATAGCAGCTGCAATTGATGAAGTGAGCGCTCGCAGCGAATCGGGCTATTTGCAATATACGAAACGCGAACTCGCAGTATCCGGCTTCTGCCGCTTTCTTTACCAAAATCTGCATTGTATTGCTCCGGTTTTGGTAAAATCTGCGTGAAATCTCCCGCGGAACGGATGCTGTTTACCAAAATCTTAAATATTTATATGCGATTTTGGTAACATTTTTCAGGAATAAATGATTTTTCTATGCTGAAAGTACCAAAATTCGCTGTCGGAATATAAGCTTTTGGTATTTGTCTTGATGAAAAGAGCAATGGAGAATGTTTTTTTACCAATAATGCTGTTTTGAAGAGCGTTTTTTGGTAATTTAGTGTCTGTTCATTAAGCTGCTGCAGCGTCCAATCGTCGATTCAGAGCTCTGCTCATTAATAATCCGGCATGCTCAGAATAGAAAAAAATGTGGACTTCCTGACTTTTTACCCACCCAAAAGTAATTAGTCGCTTAACAGCAGTCAAAGGAACTTATGGATGCGGTTGATAAAAGCAATCGGACATATGAAGAAATCACGGAATTTCTAAGCACGGAGAACAGATAACCGACAGCGGGCCCGTTTTGTTGTTGAGTAGGATTATTTCAGGAAGTTAACAATCACATCTCCTTTCGCAAAATGGTGTGTTATCAATTGCTTTTCCTTTTCAATTTTGTATTTTCGGCAAAAGACATTTTTACACTTGATATCCTAATACCATTAGGATATAATAAACCTAACGCCATTAGGAAGAAGGTCTGTGAATTGTTTCATAAGGGTTTGAACAAAGAGGTTCTGATTGAAGCCTCAAAAGAATTAATAGAAGAAAACGGCATCGCCGCATTTTCTATGCGAGCGCTGGCAGATAAATTGAATGTCAAAACGGCCTCGCTCTATACTCATA
>CAVECM010000062.1:0-12811 GCA_963614095.1 Bacteroidaceae bacterium | reverse complement strand
CCGTCTGCGCATCTGCAGTATATGCGGTTTGCGGAAACGGAAATTATCCTCTGAATTTCTTGTGGAGCGGATGCTTGTCAGTGAGTTCCTTGACTATTGCCCTTGCCTTTTCCATTGCTGCCGGATCTTCAGGGTTATCTATTACGAGTGCGATTGCTTCTGCCGTCTTCTTCACGTCTTCTTCCTTGAAGCCTCTGCTTGTCATCGCCGGTGTTCCCAGTCTCAGACCGCTTGTCACGAACGGGCTCTGCGGATCGTTAGGAATAGTGTTCTTGTTTGTTGTAATATTCGCCTCATCGAGGAGATGCTCTGCGAGCTTTCCTGTAACGCCCTTGTTTACAAGCTTTACAAGAACGAGATGATTGTCTGTACCGCCCGAAACGAGATCGAATCCCTTGTCGTTGAGAGCCTCAGCCAGCGCTTTTGCATTATTAATCACCTGCTGCTGATAAACCTTGAACTCCGGATCCATTGCTTCCTTGAAGCATACTGCTTTCGCTGCGATTATGTGCATGAGCGGTCCGCCCTGAGTTCCCGGGAAAATAGCCTTGTCGATAGCCTTCGCATATTTCTCCTTACAGAGAATCAGTCCGCCTCTCGGTCCTCTGAGTGTTTTGTGCGTGGTGCTCGTAACGATATCAGCGTAATCCATCGGATTCGGATGAAGACCCACAGCTACAAGACCTGCGATATGCGCCATATCCACCATAAGGATTGCACCGACCTCATCTGCGATTTCCTTGAATTTGTCTGCGTGAATCGTTCTCGGATATGCCGACGCGCCTGCTACAATCAGCTTCGGTCTGTGCTTCAGAGCCAGCTCTCTCACATTGTCAAAGTCAATCATTTCTGTCTCCGGATTCAGCCCGTATGACACAAAATTGTATGATTTACCCGAAATGTTCACAGGGGATCCGTGTGAAAGATGTCCGCCGTTTGACAGATCCATTCCGAGTACAGTATCTCCGTATTCGAGTACAGCCTGATAAACTGCAGTATTCGCATTGGCACCTGAATGCGGCTGTACGTTTGCGTGGTCTGCGCCGAAAATCTTCTTTGCTCTTTCGATAGCAAGAGTTTCCACCTCATCAACGAATTCACATCCGCCGTAGTATCTCTTTCCCGGATACCCCTCGGCATATTTGTTTGTCAGTGCGCTTCCTGCAGCCTCCATTATCTCGTAGTTGACAAAGTTCTCGGATGCAATCATTTCGATTTTTGTTTCCTGACGATTGATTTCTCTTTTGATTGAAGCCGCGATTTCCGGATCGGCTTTTTCAAGATAGTTAAAATACATTTCGATTCTCCTTATTCTGCTTGGTTTTGTTTATTCTTAATTCCGTCCGGCCTGATAACCGGTTTGTTTTAAAACCTGCCTTCCGGCGGCTTTACATTATGCCTCATCGTGTAAAACGCACTGCGGCGCACCGCCCGCGCTTTGCTCGTGATGCCTGTCAGCTCACTACTCTCTCCAGACGTTTGAGCGCCAGTGCCATCGTAAGCCCCGGAATGACGCGGTTGCCTGTAATCTCCACGCCGAGCATCTCGTTTATCTTCTTGAGTCTGTACTGCACCGTGTTCGTGTGAATTCCCATGAACTCCGCTGTCTTGCTGCTGTTCATTCCCGCATCGAGCACAAAGGTCTCGAGTGTATCCAGCAGCTGCCTGCTCTTGTTCTCGCTTGCCTCCTTGAATGGCTCAAGCAGCTCTATATAATTTTTCTTTACAAAGCCGCCCTGTATCTGTATATTGATGCAGTTGCTGACAAGTGTCAGTTCGTATTTCGTAAAAACGCGCTTGTACGGGAAAACATTCTGCACAAACGACCAGCTTTCGCTTATCAGTCTGTATGCGTCACCGGCACCTTCTATGCCGTTGAGCCCCGTCACATGAAAAATTCTTGCTTTTTTATTGCCCTTGAGCTTGTTGAAAAGCTGCACGCAGCTGTTTTTCCCGGCGGCGGTCGCTCCGTTTTCATCGAATGTCAGTATCATTCCGTATGTCTCATCACCCTCGGTGATTTTCATGATATTGAGATCTTCTTCCTTTTCGAACTCGGAGAAAACCTGACTCTCGACATCATAGGCTATGCCCTTTGAAAAGAATACACTCAGAATATCATCTCCGCTTATCTTCGCCTCATCCTTGAGTGTATATGCCAGACTCTTGTTTCCTCTTATCAGCGCCTTGATGAATTCTGCCTTGGCATCCCTTTCAGGTGTATATTTCCACATGCCCATCGCCAGCTCGATTATCTCCGCAAGCTTTGTTATCTCCCCTGCGGTATAAGAATCCTCGTTGTCCACGATGAACATATAGTATTTTTCATTGTTTATCGTTACCGGACCCCAGTATGTCAGCACTCCGTTCACATCAATCATCGTGTAAACCTTGGAATTGCTCTCGACATTTCTCTCCTTACCGAGCTTTATGGCATCTGAGATGGTAGCCTTGTGCCTTGTTTCAACCGTGAGTATCGGATTGAAGTCCTCGCTGAGTATAATCAGCTGAAACTCATTGTTTATGGCAGCCTCTCTCACTGCCGACTGAAAATTACTGTGCTTTTCAAAGTTGAGCAGATGATATACTGTATTGTTTATCAGGCTGTTGCTGAAGTTGTCGCCATAGAGAACCTTGTCCATGACTTCCGTGATAGCATCGCCGTACTCAGTATCCGGCGGCATTAAAATGAGAGGCATGAGCTCTCGCTCAGCTGCCTCTATCACTCTGTTATCCAGTTTTTCCACGCCGCGTCCGATATAGCACACAGCCAGTGCTGCGCATCCGTGCTTTGAAATGGCACGGATCATCTCGCACTGCCTGTCGACATCGTCTTTTATTCCGAGAAACCCTGTCAGCAGTATCTCGGTTTTATCCGGTTTGTAAAATTTCAGATCTTCGCTGCAGCAGGCATCGAGAACCGATATTGCCTTAACATCGTTCGTCAGGTTAATCTTGCCTGCGGCAACCTCTGCTCCTTTGAAAGCGTCCAGATCCAGACAGTCTGCAACTGTAACTCTCATAGTTTGCCCTTCTTCCTGTTTTTCATTGTATGCGGCTTATTTGTCTGCAGAATCATCATCCGGCTTGTCTGCAGCATCAGTGCCGGCCTCGTCAGCAGAGTCCGCAGCACTGTCATCGTCTGCTGCATCGTCTTCTGCGCTGTCATCATCGACATCAGCGTCATCTGCATCAGCATCATCGTCCGCATTGAGATAATCTGTATCGTAAACCGCCAGCTCGTCTTCATCAGGCATATCGTCATCCTGAACGCTGTCGTCGTCCCACTCTTCATCGACATCTTCATCGTCCGGCACGCTGTCGCCCGGTTTTGACAGATTCGTCGGGTTGAACGGCTCTGCGGTATTCGTTTTTTCGTTGTAAATCATAATTGTCGGCTTGAACTTTGAATTCTTTGTCTGTTCTTCAAGTGCTTTTGCCGCCTCTTCCAGCTTCTGCTGCTCAAGAGCTGCTTCCTTCCTGCGTTTCTTCTCAGACTGAGCAGCCTCTTTCTCGTCTCTTGCTTTTTTCTTTTCCAGCTCGATTTTCAGCTCTTCTGCAAGACCCTCCGGCGTCACTGTACCGTCATAAAGTCTCTCAAACTGCTGATTATCAAGTGTCTCAACTGCAAGCAGTCCCTCAGCCACAGCTTTGAGCTGTTCCATATGCTCGCTGAGAATAGTCTTCGCAGCCTCGTATGCCTCCTCAATGATAGCCTTTACTTCCTCGTCTATCTCCGATGCAGTCTCCTCGGAATATGATTGTCTTGTCGAGAAATCCTTGCCCAGGAACACTTCATCGGACGAGCTGTAGTTCACAGGTCCCAGCTTTTCGCTGAATCCGTACTTTGTAACCATTTCCTTGGCGATATCCGTAGCGCGCTGAATATCATTGCTTGCTCCTGTGCTGACATCATCCAGCGTGAGCATTTCCGCAACACGGCCGCCCAGCAGATGGATAATCTGCTCTCGCATCGTTTCTTTTGTTCCGTAGTACTTGTCTTCCTTAGGCAGTATCATTGTGAATCCGCCGGCTCTGCCTCTCGGTATAATCGTAATCTGATGCACAGGATCTGTCTTAGGCAGCACGTGTGCAACCACAGCATGGCCCGCCTCGTGATAAGCAGTGAGCTTTCGCTCTTCCTCGTTGATAACTCTGCTCTTTTTTTCCGGTCCTGCGATGACCTTAGTGATAGCCTCTTCGATTTCATCCATTCGTATTTTCATGCCGTTTCGTCTCGCAGTAAGGAGTGCAGCCTCATTCAGCATATTCTCAATATCTGCAGGCGAAAATCCCGGTGTTCTTCTTGCGAGCACCTTTGCATCCACGCCGTCGTCAAGCGGCTTGTTTCTCGAATGTACTTTAAAAATCTCTTCTCTGCCCTTGATATCCGGAATGCCGATGACAATCTGTCTGTCAAATCTTCCCGGTCTGAGCAGTGCCGGGTCGAGTACGTCAGGTCTGTTGGTCGCCGCGAGGATGATAATGCCTGCGTTTTCCGCAAAACCGTCCATCTCTACCAGAAGCTGGTTCAGTGTCTGTTCTCTCTCATCATGTCCGCCGCCCAGGCCTGCGCCTCTCTTACGTCCGACTGCATCTATCTCGTCTATGAACACTATGCACGGTGCATTCTTCTTAGCCTGCTCGAACAGGTCTCTTACTCTGGATGCACCGACACCTACGAACATCTCCACGAAGTCCGATCCGCTTATTGTAAAGAACGGCACACCCGCTTCACCCGCGGTTGCCTTGGAAATATATGTCTTACCTGTTCCCGGAGGGCCTACAAGCAGTATTCCCTTAGGGATTCTGGCACCGAGTGAATTGTATTTTGCCGGATGCTTCAGGAAGTCGACTATTTCCTGAAGTTCTTCCTTTTCCTCCTCAAGTCCAGCTACATCCTTGAATGTTATCTTCTTGAGATCGCCTTCCTTCTGAAGCTTAGCCCGGCTCCTTCCGAACGACATCGCCTTGCCTCCGCCTCCGCTCTGATTCATTATCAGTATGAAGAATACGACCATGATGCCGACCATCAGCAGTGTAGGCAGGAGACTGATCCAGATGGATTCCTTCTTCGGTTCATCACTTTCCAGCTTGAGGTCGCCCGAGTCCACGCCGGGCATGATGTATGCGTCATATATGAAGCTCAGATCAACCGAACTGTTCACATATGCATATACCTTGTCTCCCGACTTCAGCTTCGCAGTGAGCTTCGTCTCTGTCACATTGATGGTGTCTACATCATCGTCCTTAAGGTAGTTGATCATCGTGGAGGTCTTGACTTCTTTCATGTCCTCCTTCGTTCCGCTGTTGTAGAACCAGACCATCGCCAGTACGAGTACGAATATGACTGCGTAGATTCCTATGTTTTTAGCCTTTTTCAAGTTTACTGTCCTCCCGGTAATGTTTTATCAGCATTTTTTGGGTTATTTTTGGTTATTAATACAAATTAATCGCTTTATTTTATCATGTAAAACAATCCCCATCAATAGATGCACCGTCTTTTTTCAAGTATTTTCACTTAAAATTCAAGCTTCTGAAGAATGTGACTTTCCCTTTTGCGACACTGAGTCTGTATCCGTGCGGAAATTCCACGGTCTTTGGTGCCTGTTTCTTTGAAATTATCGCATCTGCGGATTTTATACGCTCCTCTGAAATGTCTTTTTCGAGCCCTATCTGCGCGAATGCCTTCATTATCAGACGATGGCGGATTGACGGATGCACAGCGCTCAGTTTTTCGCGGTCCACCGTTACCGCCTCCGGCACCGGCGCATAAGCGGCAGCCGGATTCTTTAATGCAGCGCCTGAATCAACGGCCGGATTATCTGATGCAGTCCGGAGGTCATCCGGCGTCTCGCCGTATCTGATTTCTGCCATATCCGCATACATCTGCTCCGTCTGCTGCCAGAGATAATCTTTGTCCTCGGCTGCGATACGCCCCAGCCGCAGCAGGCTTTCTTTAATGTTTCCATTGTATTCGCGCTCAAGCAGCGGCAGCAGCTCAAGCCTTATCTTGTTTCTCGCATATATCGCTTCTTTATTGGTCTGATCCGTCACCGGCGAAAGCCCGTTTCGTTCGCAGTATTCCTCAATGTCTGCCCTCTTTACATCGAGAATCGGTCTTATCACTGAGAAGCCGTGTTCCTTCCGTTCATATGCCATGCCTGCCAGACCGTCAACACCTGTACCCCTCAGCAGTCTGAAAAGTATTGTCTCCGCCTGATCGCCGGCATTGTGCGCGACGGCAATCTTTACATTATCTCGTGCTTCGGCCTCGCTCATACCCTCAGACACAAGCCGCGCGGCGATTTTCTCCGCAGTCTCATAAAACGCACCGTATCTCGCTATCCGGCCTGCCTCCTCGCCTGGCACGGAAAGCTCGCGCGCCAGGGCGCTGCAGTCCACTGTGAATACGCTGCAGCTCGTTCCCATGCTTCTGCACAGGTTTTCGACATACTGCTGATCTCTTTCTGCCGCGCCGGGTCTGAGCTTGTGGTTAATATGCACCGGATGCACCGTTGTCTGCATCTGCCGGCTCAGCTTCATCAGCACATGAAAAAGGCATACCGAATCGGGACCGCCTGACAGTCCCAATACGATATGCTGCTTGTTCTGTAATAAATTATGCTCTTTTATTGTTTTTTTAACCTGTTCTGTCAGCATCTCTGTTTATCCCGAAACTCCTTTTCAAAATTTATCCGCCTTAAGATTTCTGCAGCTGCCGATTCCGTCCGCACTGCAGCGGGTTCTCCGCAGTCCGGCTGCTGCTTTCGCTCCGCACGGCATCCGGTTTATTTCCCGGTGATGCCGTAAAAGCGCATCGCATTTGCTTTCGTTGCGGCTGCGACCTCTTCCACGGTCAGTCCCTTGATTTCGGCAACCTTCCTTGCGGTGAATTCGACCTTTGACGGATCGTTTTTCTTTCCGCGGAACGGCTCCGGCGTCAAATAAGGCGAGTCGGTCTCGACAAGCAGAAAATCAAGCGGCAGTGCTTCGACCACTCCCACGGTTTTTCTGTTGTTCTTGTACGTCACCGGTCCGGCTATCGAAATAGTCGCGCCGAGCTTTACATATTGTCTGCCGAGCTCCGCACTTCCGGAAAAGCAGTGCAGCAGCACACGCGCATCCCTGCATGTGCCGGGCTGCTTTGATATAAATCCTGTCGTGTCCGGTCTCTCCGGGAACCAGCTCTTTCTCTCATCGGAAAAAGCACCTTCCTCCTTGAGAATGTCGAGCACCTCCTGATCCGCTTCACGCGAATGAATCGCAATCGGCATTTTCAATTCATTTGCCAGGCGAATCTGTCTTCTGAACCACTCGCGCTGAACATCCCGCGGCGAATGATCAAAATGAAAATCGAGCCCGATTTCTCCTATCGCCATCACCTTTTTCTTTTTCGCAAGGCCCTTTATGAGCGCCAGCTGCATGTCATCCATAGTATCGGTATCATGCGGGTGGCATCCCACTGCGGCATAACACCACGGGTATTTTGCCGCATGATCGACCGCAAGCTTTGAGCTCGGCAGGTCGAATCCGATATCCATCACATAATCGAGCTCCGAGTTCTCGATAGCTCTGACCATCTCGGCTCTTGCCTCGTCTGTCATATCGTTGTTCAAATGCGCATGTGAATCAAAAAACATATATTAAGCCTCTTTCTGTCTTATGTCCCGGCTCCTCCGCCGACTGCTTTATGTTACCGGATTTCCGTCATCGGCTGTCGTCGATACGAATTCCACTCTTTCCTTGCCGTCTGCGATGTTGTCCGCAAACAGAATCATTCCCTTTGATTCAAGGCCTCTGAGCTTTCTCGGCTTGAGATTTGCAACAACCACAACCTTCTTGCCGACGCACTCTTCAGGCTTGAAGTAGTTCGCCACGCCTGAGATTATCTGGCGCTTTTCCGTACCCATCTGCACCTGGAACACCAGCAGCTTGTCAGCCTTAGGGTGCTTCTCTGCGGAAAGAATCGTTCCTACTCTGAAATCCATTTTATCAAAATCGTCATATTCGATTTCCGGCTTGAGTTCGAGAGGAATGTTTTCAGGCTCCTTCGGACCGTTCATAGCCTCGAGCTCCGCCAGTTCCTTCTCTATATCCAGACGCGGGAAGATAGGATCGCCCTTCTTCACCTGTTCGCCGTTCATCATTTCGAATTCATATGCATCTTCCCATGCAACATCCGCATACCACAGTCCGAGCTGCTTTCTGATAGCGTCTGAAGTCGTATGCATGAATGGGTGAATCAGAACCGATATGATTCTGATGGTTTCTGCCAGATTGTGAAGCACGTTGTCAAGTCTCGGCTTCTGTGCCTCATCCTTGGCGAGTACCCAAGGCATCGTCTCGTCTATGTATTTGTTCGCACGTCTTACGACTACCCAGATATCCTCGAGTGCCATATTGAATGCGAATTTGTCCATGTTTGCCTCAACCTTATCTGCCGCACCTGTCGCTACAGCCCTGAGGTCATCATCGACTGCATCCTTTGCATCGGTAAGCTCCGGTACTATGCCGCCGTTGTACTTCTCTATCATGGAAACTGTTCGCGATACGAGGTTTCCGAGGTCATTGGCGAGGTCATAGTTCATTCTCTTGAGCATTACTTCATTTGTAAATACGCCGTCCTGTCCGAAGGTGTACTCTCTGAGCAGGAAGTACTTCAGCGCATCGATGCCGTATCTGTCAATGAGCTTCACAGGATCGACCACGTTGCCCTTTGACTTTGACATCTTGCCGCCCTCGAGCAGCAGCCAGCCGTGTCCGAGCACCTGCTTAGGCAGCGGGAGACCTGCACTCATCAGCATTGCAGGCCAGATTACGGTATGGAATCTCACGATTTCCTTGCCCACCAGATGTACGTTTACCGGCCAGTATTTCTCGTAAAGCTCAGGTTCGTCCGGCCAGCCGAGTGCTGTGATATAGTTTGTGAGTGCATCAAGCCATACATACATTACGTGCTTATCGTTGATAGGTACAGGGATACCCCAGTCAAATGTCGATCTGGAAATGCAGAGATCCTCAAGTCCCTGCTTCACAAATGCAATCATCTCGTTTCTTCTTGAATCCGGCTTCAGAAAATCCGGGTTGTTTTCGAATAAATCAAGCAGCCTGTCCTGATACTTCGAAAGCTTGAAGAAGTAAGCTTCTTCCTTTGCTTTCTGTACGGGTCTGCCGCAGTCCGGGCACTTGCCGTCAACAAGCTGGCTCTCTGTCCAGAATGATTCGCAAGGCGTACAGTAAAGTCCCTCGTATTCACCCTTGTAAATATCGCCGTTCTCATACAGCTTCATAAAGAATTCCTGAACTCTCTTCACGTGTCTCGGCTCTGTGGTCCTGATGAAGTCATCGTATGATATCTCCATAGTCTTCCACAGTTCCTTGATGCCTGCGACAACCTGGTCAACGTATTCCTGAGGCTTCATGCCTTTTTCCTCGGCTATTGTCTGGATTTTCTGTCCGTGTTCGTCGGTTCCTGTCAGGAAATGTACGTCGTAGCCCGAAAGTCTCTTGAATCTTGCCATTGCATCCGCCATTACGGTGCAGTAGGTGTGCCCTATATGAAGGTTTGAGCTCGGGTAATAAATAGGTGTGGTGATATAATAGGTTCCTTTGTTTTTTGTCATTTTACTGATCATTCCTTTCATCTCCGCATCGAATGGGATGCGGCAAATTTTTCTGTATGCGGCGGTGTCTGCTGACATGCTGCACCGGGCAGCGCGGCTGCATTCTGCCGGCATCAGTGTGCGCTCTTCTGCGGACTGACTGCCTATTTACATAACTTAACGTCTGTGTATTTGATGATGATATCAACAATGTCTTCAATCTCGATATATCCGCTGTCTATTGCCAGGTGGTAATTGATATAATCCCCCCACTTCTGACCTGTGTGATAAGCATAGTAATTGGCTCTTGCCTTGTCGGTGTCCTTCATCATCTTTTTCACTGACTCCTGCGGCACACCGTATTCCTCAACAGCTCTCTTGATTTTATCCTGCTCTTCCGCATAAACAAACACGTTCGTCGCTTCCGGCATGCCTCTGAGCACATAATCCGCACATCGTCCGACTATGACGCACGAGCCCTCGTCTGCGATTTTCTTTATCGTATCGAACTGAGCCAGGAAAAATCTCTCGTTGAGGGAAAGGCTCTCCGGTCCGGCCTCGCCTGTTCCCATCGCTGACATCAGACTGTAGAGGAAGCTGTTCTTTGCCTTCTTCTCTGCGTCCTCCATCATTTCTCTGCAGAATCCGGATTCCTCTGCAATTCTGTCCAGCAGCTCCTTGTCATAATAAGGAACATTCAGCTTCTCTGCAAGACGTTTTCCTATGAGTCTCCCGCCGCTTCCGAATTCACGGCTTATCGTTATTATCTTTTTATTATCCATACCGGCACCTCCTGCTGCAGCTTAATTGTATTTAATATCTGTTGTATATGCCGGCTGTGTATGCCGGCGGCAGCCTGTTCAGCGGTTATTGTTCTGATTATATGTTTTCATAATTGCTGATCTGCGGCTGCAATACAATGATTATATCATAACTTTAGTTTTTATTGTGTAAAAAGTCTGCGCGATATTCGGAATATATGGTATATGTCAGTTGTGCTGACTGTAAAGGCGCAGGTGTGCGGTACAGCATGAAGTCAGAAGCGTTTCAATCAGAACGCCATTCCATTTTCATTTTATGTTATAATGTGTTGTCAGTTTTTTACCCTTGCATTATCTCTTATCAGAGTTTGCAGGCACTGTCGTGACAATGGGATTTACCGGAGGAGAGGAAATGAAAAATACTATGTTTAAGAAGAAATATCGCATAATCTGTTTCACAATCTGTTTATTGCTGTCAGTTTCTGTATTATTAACCGCCTGCGGCAGCACCGGTGATATTTCAGGCAGCGGTTCTTCCGCAGACAGCTCTTCACAAGGCGAGGTAATCAGCGAAAGAGAAGGTTTTTCAATTCACGAAATCTCAGATGACTTGTTTGAAAGGATAAAGGCCGGGAATACCTATAAGGAGGACTGCATTGTTCCCCGGGAGGATCTCCGTTATCTGCTTGTCCTGCATAAGGATAAGGACGGAAATACCCATCAGGGGGAAATGATTGTACATAAGCTTATTGCGGAAGATGTTCTGGAAATTTTCGAGGAGCTTTATGATGCGGATTATCCGATAGAGCGCATGGTTCTTCCGGATAACTACATGGCTAATGATGAAACGATGATGCGTGACAACAATTCATCCTGCTTTAATTTCAGATTTATATCACATACAACTAAAATTTCAAAGCACGGGCTGGGAATGGCAGTGGATATTAATACATTGTACAATCCCTACCATAAAACTGTAACAAATGATGACGGCACTGCGGAAGAAGTGATTGAGCCCGCCACGGGGGCACCTTATCTTGACAGAACACAGGACTTTGAATACAAAATAGACAAGGATGATTTATGTTACAGACTTTTTACTGAAAAAGGATTCGAGTGGGGAGGCGACTGGACGGATCGAAAGGATTACCAGCATTTCGAGCTGCCGACAGATATCACGGATAAATATTCCGAAATGTATTCAGAATAGAGCCCCCGAATCTTTTGTGCAGCCATCGGCCCGCGGCACTTAAATTCCAAAAAAGAATGTACCATAAAGCTATCGTTCATAACGCGCCCGCTTTGCATACTGTGTGAAACACTGATTGACTATTATGGGCATAAAGTCTGAATCTAAGACTTTTGCCCTGCCTTAAGCAAAGACTCTATTGAAAAAATATGCAAATGAAAGGAAGATAAATATGTATACGCCGCCGTTTGAAATCACATCAAGAATTATAGATCTCGTATCTCAGATATCAGAAAAAATAGGCGAGATTAATTTTTTGATGTCAGATTCCAGACCTATAACATTACGAAAAGAAAATCGTATCAAGACTATTCATTCTTCACTTGCGATAGAAAACAATTCCCTGACTGTAGAGCAAATTACGGCCATCATGGACGGCAAGAGAGTACTCGGAAGTCCGGGAGAAATACAAGAGGTGAAGAATGCCATCGAAACCTATGATATTCTTTTATCACTGAATCCCTATGACGAAAATGATTTGCTCAAAGCTCACAGAATATTGATGCAGGATCTCGTAAAAGACAACGGCAGATACAGATCCGGAGAGGTCGGCATATTTGACGGTGATAAAGTAGTTCATGCAGGCCCGCCGGCTAAAAGAGTGCCGATGCTGATGTCCGACTTATTTGAATGGCTGTCAAAGAGCGATGTTCATCCGCTCATCAAAAGCTGTGTCTTTCACTATGAATTTGAATTTATCCATCCTTTTGCTGATGGCAACGGACGTATGGGCAGATTGTGGCAGACAGCCATATTGAAGAACTGGCGGGAGGTATTTGCCTGGCTTCCGGTGGAGGTATTGATAAAGGAAAATCAGGCGTCATATTACAAGGCGCTTTCGATGAGTGATATCAGCGCAAGCAGCACGTATTTTATAGAGTTCTTACTGCAGCTGCTGCTTGACACCATAGAAGAAACACTCGAAACAGAGAAAAAGGTGACTGCAAAGGTGACTGCAAAGGTGACTGCAAATCAGAAGAAAATTATAGAATGTTTGAGAACAAATCCTTATATTACTATGGATGAACTTTCAGAAAAAGTCGGAATTTCAAGAAAAAGTATCGCGGCAAACATAAAAAAACTCAAAACCCTTGGATATATCAGTCGTATAGGAGCTGATAAAAACGGATATTGGCAAGTGGAGGAAATGTAAGTGAATGCTGTAATGCTGTCATAAAAGCCGAGGCGGAACGGCA
>CAVECM010000061.1:0-12827 GCA_963614095.1 Bacteroidaceae bacterium | reverse complement strand
CCGACATCAGGGATCCCGCCTCACTGTCTTCACTGTGCGGGGCTTCTATAATGTGTCGGCTGAAAGCCGACATCAGGGATCCCGCTCCACTACAGCTCCAGTTCGTACATAATCATGGCAATCGCCGCCAGTCCTGCAGTTTCTGTTCTCAGCGTCGTCTTTCCAAGCGACACCGAAATTCCTCCCGCATCGACTATTTTCTGCGCCTCATCATCCGAAAAGCCGCCCTCAGGTCCGATAATCACAGCAATGCGTATCGGTCTGTTCCCGGATTCACAGGATTTCCTCAGCACATCCTTTATGGTGATATTGCCTTCATTTTCATACGGAAAGAGCACCATATCGAAATCCGGAAATCTGCGCAGAACATCATCCGTCTTTACTGCGTCGTGAACCTCCGGTATCACACCCCGTCTGCACTGCTTTACAGCCTCATCAGATATTTTCTGCCATCGCTGTATTTTTTTGCCGAAATTACCTTTGTCTGTAACCACTGTCCGTTTCATGAAAACCGGCACGATATCCGCCGCACCCAGCTCCACTGATTTCTGAACTATGAGCTCCATCTTTCCCTGCTTCGGTATTCCCTGAAACAGCGTTATCCTGGTCTCAGGCTCAGCGGTAAACTTCTGCTTGTCCAGTATTGCCGCCTCTGCCTCATCACTGTCAAGGCGCACCAGCTCCGCACGGTATTCCCATTCCTGAGAATCGGATACATCGATTTCATCTCCCGCTGAAAGTCTCAGCACCTTTATCATATGATGCAGATCACTTTTATCATTTATAATAATTGTATTTTCTCCGACATTTTCGGGAGGAACAAAAAACCTGCTCATGAAGCTATCCTCTTGCGGCTATCGCGCACCATTCACCGTCTTCGGCTATCTCAGCGATTTCAAAACCTGCAGCTTTTATCGCCTCGGCAACTGTGTCTCTTTTCTCTGTAAGAATACCGGACGAAATAAATACGCCGCCGTTTTCCAGATGTTCTTTTGCGCTTTCTGCAAGAGTCATCACCAGATCAGCCATAAGGTTTGCCACAATGATATCAGCCTTCATGCCTATGCCCTTTACAAGATCCCCCTGCATAACTGTCACAACATCTCCGACCTCATTGAGAGCCACATTTTCAGCTGCAACCTTTACAGCATCTTCATCGATTTCAACACCTGCAACCTCGCTGCTTCCGAGAAGTGCTGCCGCAATCGACAGTATTCCCGAACCGCATCCGACATCGAGCACCTTCTTTGAAGACGGATTGTCTCCCAGGTACTTTTCCATGAGCTTCAGGCAGAGCGATGTCGTCTCGTGCGTTCCTGTGCCGAACGCCATGCCCGGATCAATCTGAAGAACAATTTCTCCGTCTTTTGCCGAGTATTCCTCCCATGTAGGCTTAACTACGATTTTTTCTGTTATTTTCGTCGGCTTGAAGTATTCCTTCCATTTGTCCTTCCAGTCCTCGTCATCAACAGTTATCGCCTCTGCATAAAGTCTGCCGAAATCGACATCCCAGCCGTATAAGCCTTCCATTTCCTTGCTTTTGAGCATCATTATCGCAATCTTCAGCTGCTGGACCTTTTCCCTGTTCTCCGGTGTGTCCTCGAAATACACTGATACTGCAGGTTCTCTTTCTAAATCGTCTTTGAGTTCATCATCTATATAGTCCCAGCCATATTCGTTTTTCTTATTCAGAATATCCTGCATGTCTGCAGGATCGTCGACCGAAATGCTGTCTATTCCCTGTGCCATGAACAGCGCCGTCAGCTGCTCAACACCCTGTCTGCTTGCACGTACTCTCAATTCGATATATTTCATACTTTTTCCTTCCTGTTCTGTCGAATCGATACTGATTGTTTTACCGACTCCCGATTAATATGCAATTATGATTATAACAGAAAAACCCGCATCAACCAACTGTCTGCAGGCTTTTACATGTATACTTTTTATGTCTTGTTACTGTTCAGACCCCACGATAAAGGATACAAAAGTAACGACGTGATGATTTCACCCCACGTCGTTATTTTTTATGAAAACAATTCAGCTATTCACCTCGGATTATTTCCTGTACATAATCCACATCGGACGGAGTTTCGACATAATCCGTTCCGCGTTTCTGTCTGGTTTCACGACCCTTGCCTGTTATCAGTATCAGTGTGTCGCTGTCGGCAGCATTTACTGCGGCTCTGATTGCCTCGCCTCTGTCCTCGATTATTTCATAAGCACAGCCGTTTTCGCCTATGTAACGGGCAATTTCTCTGCAGATATCACCAACAGGTTCTTCTCCCGCATCCTCCTCAGTGAGATAAATTCTGTCGGCGTACCGCCCTGCAATCTCACCCAGTTCTTGTCTGCGATTCTGAGCCTTGCCTCCCGGGCATCCGAAAACAATGAAAATCTTTTTATATGACATCTCGGCCCTGGCCGATCTGAACAATGTTTCGAAGCTCATCTGGTTATGCGCATAATCCACGATGATGCCGCAGCCCCGCTCCCGGCTTTTGAAAAACTCCATCCTTCCGCTGATATATGCTTTCTTCAGCCCGCGCTTTATAAACTCCGCCGGCATGCCCAGACACGATGTTATCGTAACTGCAGCGAGCGCATTATCGACATTGAAAAGCCCCCGCATCGAGATTTCAAACCTTTCATCAAAATCCGGAGCCTTTACACTGAATGCAATGCCCCCGCTGTTTCCTTCAATGCTGCTGATATCATACGCACGGTAATCGTCTGCAGAATGGTGCCCGAATGTAATAATCTGCGGTATGTCAATTCCTTTTTTCTCGTTCTCATCACGGACAGCCTCCGCGGCCGCCGTAATCGTTTCAATTTTATCGGATTCAGTGTTGATGCATATTGTTCTGCTCTGTGAAAACAGCTTGAGCTTTGATGCCAGATAATCCTCAAAACTGCTGTGCTCTATACTGCTGATATGGTCTTTTCCTATATTGAGAAAGCACCCTATATCAAACATCAGCCCCCGGGTCCGGTCATATTTAAGACCCTGGCTGGACACTTCCATTGTAAGGTATTCTATGCCGCAGTCTGCTGCATTGCAGATGTGTCTGTAAATATCAAATGATTCCGGTGTCGTCAGATGTGATTCCTCGCTGATTACACCGTCATAATTGATGATTCCGGAAAGAACGGCTGACTCCCTGCCTCCGGTATATGACATATATTCATCAATGATGGATTTGACAAAAAAGGCAGTGGTGGATTTTCCTTTTGTTCCCGTTATTCCTATCAGATGAAGCTTGTCTGTAATGTGGCGGTAAAAAATTCCCGCCGCTTCCGCCATCGCTGCACGTATGTCGCTCACAATGATATGCGGCACATCTTTTGTACCGTTTGTGTCATAGGGAATTTCTGATATGTATGCTGCCGCGCCCGCTTTTACAGCCGCCTCAAGATATTCCGGGCGGAAATGTGCGCCCTTGCATATGAATAAAGTGTTTTTCCTGACATCTCTGGAGTCAAATGTCAGATGCTCTATTTTCTGCTGCATCTGAGTCTGATCCGCACTGCACTCTCTGACAAGTCCGCAGCTTTCAAGATGCCTGTAATAACGTCCGAGTTCATAAGATTCCAGTATCACAGCTGACTCTCCTTTTTCTCTCATATTGCCGTCGTTTCTCCCGGGCTTCCGGCACCCGTCCGTTTTAACCGTAAAACCGGACACAGCAGGTGCCGCCTCAGTTGTTTCTCCTGACAATATTATTTATTAAAACAAGGATAAAATCAATTGTTATTTCGCACTTTTTCCTCCATTTCATCAGAATTAAGTTTTCTTATTCCGCGTTTTTTCTCCCGTTCAATCAGAATCAAGTATTTCTTAAGAATTACGCTGCAATTGCCCTCAGGGCCGCAGCATAAGCACAGAAGGAACATACCTGCCGGATCTCAGCCTCTCAGTCTGTTCTTCTTTCCTCCCGAAAGAAGACTGTAGTGATATACATCTGCATATTTTCTGAACATAATGAACGTCACTGCCAGCGTCGTCACCTCTGCAAATGTCAGCGTAAGGTATACACCGGTCATTCCGAAGAAATGTCCCAGCAGCTCGACACCTATGATGCTCATTATCAGTGCTCTTGAAAGAGAAATAAGAGCCGAAACCGGTCCGTTGCCGTATGCCGTGAAAAATCCGGATGCGAAAATGTTGATCCCGCATATCAGCAGTGCCGGAGTCATATACTTCGTACCCGTCAGAGCAATATCGAACAGCTCACTTCCCGGACGCTCGAATATCATCACTATATACTGACCGAAAATCATGCAGCATATGACACTGAGGATGCTTGTCACGATTATAAATACTCTTGAATATCTGATAAAGACATTGACCTTGTCATATTCCTTCGCACCGTAGAAATAGCTTATCAGCGGCGCCACTCCCATTATATATCCCAGATGCACCGATACCATCAGATACTGTATGTTGAAAACTATACTCATCGCTGCCACGCCGACGTCTCCTGCGATTTTTATTATAACCATATTGAAGAAAAATGTCGTGATGCCCGATGATGCCTCCGTTACCATCTCTGACGAGCCGTTTACAAAGCAGTGCCCTATAAACCGCCAGTCGTTTCTGAATCTGACGAATCTGAGCTTTGTCTCGGCGACTAAAAAATACGCTCCGCCCACTATGATTGTAATAACCGATCCTGCCAGCGTAGCATAAGCCGCACCCTCGATACCCATTCGGGCCGGTCCCATCAGTATATAATCCAGTATCAGATGCACGATTCCGCCCGAAAGATACAGCACAAGCGTGAATGCCGGTCTTCCGTCAACTCTGATAAAGTATTCAAAAAGCTGACCGAGAAAGGCAGCCGGGAAGCTCCATATCAGCACCTTAAGAAAGGCATTGCAGTATTCCCTCAGTGTATCTGTTGCACCCAGAAAATCTATTATCCCGTCGAGAAAAATGAAACAGATAATCATGAACAGTATACCTGATATGATTGAAACCACGCATATCAGCGTGAATTTTTCGTTTGCAGCCTGCTGATCTCCTTCTCCCATTTTTATCGCCACGATAGCACTGGAGCCTGCGGCAAGCATTACTGCGAATCCCCACATCACTCCCTGTACCGGATATGCCATGGAAAGCGCAGCAAGTGCTTCCTCCCCTACCAGGTTTGCGATGAAGATTGAGTCCATATTATAGTAAAATCCGATCATGACCATCATCAGTATCGATGGCCATACAAAGCGTATGAATTTTTTTACTGTTACATTGTCGGCAAAAATATGTTCCATGTTGTTGACCTCCGATAAAATAATAAAGTATACTGTTACCGTATAGTCAACAGATTTTTTAATATTCAGACGAGATGCAGGTGCCGTTGTTACATATGACTAAAAACACATAACGGCAGGCGCCCCTTTAAAGACACTGCCGGAAAGGATTAACGAGAAATGACAAGAAATAAAAAAATTCCCGCCGGATATTTCACGACGGGAGAATTTGCAAAGCTCTGCGGAGTAAAGAAGCAGACACTTTTTCACTATGACCAGATAGGAATACTGAAGCCTCAGATGGTCACGTCAAACGGGTATCGATATTACTCTTTCCTGCAGTTCGATACATATATCACCATTGCAATGCTCAAAGAACTGGATATCCCCCTGGCAAATATAAAAGAATACCTCGCCAGAAAAACGCCGGCCTCCTTTCTGGAGCTGCTCAAAAAACACGACCGCCTTGTCGATGAAAAAATCGCGGAACTCCAGTGGCTCAAAACCTTTATAAAAGGAAAAATCAAAATCACCGAGGAAGGAATCCATGCCGAGCACGGTACAATCCACATCGAAAACCGGGGCGCCGAGCACTATATATTCACAGAATACAGCGGCGGTTCAGACGATGCGGACGAGTATGCCGCATATGCCAGCCACATCGCTCTCTGCCATGAAAATCAGATATACAGTCCTTATGTCACAGGGGGCACGATAGCTGTTGACGGCGGCTTCACGGAAAACACCTACCGTTACTCGCACCTTTACACTAAACTCGACCCCGAGGATATAGATGACACGATGGAAAATATCACAGATATTCCGCCGAAATCATATGCCGTCATATACAGCACGCTCGGCTTCGCACCCGTATGCTCTATGCTCCCGAGGCTCCTGAATTTTGCCCGGGAAAACGGCTTCACACCCGGCAGATATTTTTTCGAGGACATACTGCTGGACAATGCCTCCAAATCAAGCCTCGATTATTATATCGTAAAGCTCAGTCTGCCTCTTGAGCCCGGCCGCATGGATACATCTGACTGATTTATCATGCGATGGTGCCGCGCTTCCACTTGCCGCTGCAGTATCGGATGCAGAAGCATATCGCTCGCACAATCCAGTCGATTATCATTGCAACCCAGACACCCATGACGCCCATGCCCATGTATACCGCAATTACGACTGCGAATCCGATTCTGAAAATCCACATTGAAGCAACGCCGACAATCATCGTGAATGTAACATCGCCTGCTGCTCTGAGAACATAAGGGATGACAAATGCCGCCGACCATATTACAACCGCACACGCACTGTGGAAGAAAATAAGCTTCGTTGCCAGGCTGCCTGTCGTATCCGAGAGGTTATAGATTTTTATAATAAGCGGTGTGCAGAGTACTATGATTACGTTCATTGCGAACATTCCCGCATAGACCCATTTCATCAGCTTTCTCACATAAAAGCGCACCTGTTCGTAATCTCCCGCGCCTATGCATATGCTCACTACCGAAACTATCCCGTAGTTCATGGCAAATCCCGGCAGAACCGCTATTGTCGAAACAGAGTTGCCGACTGCATTGGCAGCGATAGACACAGTTCCGAATCCTGAAATCATACTGAGCAGAATAATTTTGCCGAGCTGGAACATGCCGTTTTCCACCCCGTTCGGTATTCCGATTTTCATTATATTCTTTATATAGCCCCAGTCAGGCTTAAGCGATGTGCCTGCGGTAAGGTGCACCTTTCTTTCACTGTTTTTAAGAAGGAATATCATTATCGCTGCGGCCGTCATTCTTGATACGAGCGTAGGAATCGCCACGCCCTCCACGCCTCTGTGCAGGCCGTAAATCAGTATCGCATTGCCGACAACATTTATTATGTTCATTATAATGGAGACGGTCATGGATGTTTTCGAATCGCCGACGCTTCTCATCAGTGCGGCTCCCGAATTGTAAAGCGCAATAAACGGTACCGATGCCATTACAATCAGATAGTAGACATCGCAGTAATGTCTGACATCCTGTTCTATATTTCCGAAAACGAGTGATATTATCTGGTTTCTGAGCGCATACATTACCAGTATAATTGCCAGCGACAGCAGGAATGCCGAAATGAACAGCTGGTCTGCTGCCTTGTTGGCGTTTTCTTCTTTTTTCTGCCCCAGGTACTGCCCGACTACGACAGCTCCGCCTGTAGCTATTGCCGTAAATACTGTTATCAGCAGCACCATCAGCGAATCGACAAGCGATACCGCCGATACCGCAGCCTCACCGACACTTGCCACCATCACGGAGTCCAGCAGTCCCACTGCAAACAGGAGAAACTGTTCCACAAACAGCGGCCACAAAAGCTTCAGCAGATATTTATTCGAAAACAGCCTTCCGGAATTGTCCGGTACGACCGGCCCCTTCGGTGCTTCACTTTTTCTTCCTTCCGACTGCACTGCTGCCGCATCTGTTTTTTTCTGTAAATCTTCTGCTGCCGACCTCGTTTTTATCTGCAGATCCTCTTCATCTGTTTTTAAAGTGCTCGTTTTTCTGTCACCTGACATATCTGTTATCCCTTCGTTCATACATATTTTTTACCCTATACTTTTTTATACTACAACAAGAGTGCAGCTCTAATCAAGAACCACACTCTTTTTCATTTTTTTTAATATATTCTGATTTATGAAAGAAATTTCCGATTCAGGGCATAATCCTCCTGTTTCGACTAAACACTCAGTGTTTATGCGGATAATTCTCCGTTCTTTCATGCGAAAGTTTTTCATGTTTATGAGAAAAATTCCTTTATCGAATCAAGGAAGCTGCTCTTCTTGTGATAGCAGTCACTTGTTACGGTCTTTGCCATAGTCGAAATCGCTTTTTTCTGTTTCGAACTGAGCTTTGTAGGAACCTCAAGCGTGACTTTCACGTAAAGGTCGCCCTTTCTGCTGCTTCGCACGCTCTTGATGCCCTTGCCCTTGAGTCTGAAAACAGTTCCCGGCTGTGTACCGGCAGGAACCTTATATGAAACCTTTTCCTCAAGCGTAGGAACCACTATCTCATCCCCGAGAGCTGCCTGATCAAATGTAATCGGTATTTCAAGCCACAGATCCTGACCCCTTCTCTCGAAGAGCTTGTGCGGCTTTACATTGATAACTATGTAAAGGTCGCCGTCCGGACCGCCGTTGATGCCCGGTTCGCCCTGTCCCTTGATAGGAATAACCGAGTCGTTGTCCACACCTGCAGGAATATTTATGGAAATAGTCACGTTGTCTTTAACGCGCCCGCTTCCTCCGCAGTCCTTGCATGGTGTTTCATTTATCTCACCTGTACCATTGCAGTCAGGACACGGCGACACGCTCTGGAAAGTACCCAGCGGAGTTCTCTGAGATGTACGTACTTCTCCCGAACCGCCGCATCTTGTACACTGCTTCTTCGATGTACCCGGTTCTGCACCGCTGCCGCCGCAAGTCTTGCACTTCACGAATTTGTTGATGCGTATCTGCTTCTTGGCGCCGAATGCCGCTTCCTCGAACTCTATGGTCATTGTCTTCTGCAGGTCACTGCCCTTTCGCGGACCGTTCCTGCGCGAGCCCGATCTGCCGCCTCCGAAGCCGCCGCCGAAAGCACCGCCGAACATATCAAATATATCCTCAAAACCTCCGAAACCTCCGAAGCCGCCGCCAAATCCGCCGCCTCCGAAGCCTGCGTTCGGGTCAACTCCTGCATGTCCGTATCTGTCATATTTATCCTTCTTCTCCGGATCCGACAGGACAGCATATGCCTCGTTGATTTCCTTGAATTTTTCCTCGGCGGACTTATCACCCGGATTTTTATCCGGGTGATATTTCATCGCCAGTTTTCTGAAGGCTTTTTTTATCTCATCATCACTGGCCCCTTTTTTTAATCCCAGGACCTCGTAATAATCTCTCTTGTCTGCCATTATTTGTCCTCATCCACAACTTCAAAGTCAGCATCCACAACGTTATCATCCTTCGGAGCCGATCCTGCCGCACCTGCGCCGCCTGCTGCTCCTGCTGCACCGCCCATATCAGGGTTTGCGCCTGCTGCCTGAGCCTGCTGATACATCTTTGCAGATATAGTGTGGAACTTTTCTGTGAGCTTGTCTGTCTTTTCCTTGATGTCATCGATATTGTTTGCTTCAAGTGCCTTTGAAAGCTCTTCCTTAGCAGCGTTTATATCGTTCTTTTCATCATCGGAGAGTGCGTTTTCAAGCTCCTTCATGTTCTTTTCTGTCTCATATACCAGAGTCTCGGCTCTGTTTCTGATTTCGATTTCTTCCTTCTTCTTCTTGTCTTCAGCCGCATACTGCTCAGCTTCTTTTACCTTTGCCTGGATTTCTTCATCCGAAAGCTTTGTCGAGGAAGTAATCGTGATGCTCTGTTCCTTGCCTGTTCCCATATCCTTGGCGCTTACGTTTACGATACCGTTTGCATCGATATCAAATGTAACCTCAATCTGCGGAATTCCGCGCGGTGCAGGCGGAATACCTGTGAGCTGGAATCTTCCGAGTGTAGTGTTGCCGGAAGCCATCTCTCTTTCACCCTGCATTACGTGAATGTCTACTGCTGTCTGGTTGTCTGCTGCAGTTGAGAATATCTGGCTCTTCTTTGTAGGTATAGTAGTGTTTCTCTCGATAAGCTTTGTAGCTACGCCGCCCAGAGTTTCGATTGAAAGTGAAAGCGGAGTTACATCGAGGAGGAGCACATCGTTTACTTCACCTGTCAGCACGCCTGCCTGGATTGATGCACCTACTGCAACGCATTCATCCGGGTTGATGCCCTTGAACGGCTCTTTGCCTGTGATCTTCTTTACAGCTTCCTGTACTGCCGGAATTCTTGTCGATCCGCCTACCAGGATAACCTTTGAAATATCGCTGTTGCTTACGTTTGCATCTGCCATAGCCTTCTTCATAGGCTCAATTGTCTTATTTACAAGATCTGCTGTGAGCTGATCGAACTTAGCTCTTGTAATGTCCATGTTCAGATGGAGCGGACCGTTTTCGTTCACTGTGATGAACGGCAGGTTAACATTTGTTGTCTGTGCACTTGAAAGCTCTTTCTTTGCTTTTTCTGCTGCTTCCTTGAGTCTCTGAAGTGCCATTTTGTCATTTCTCAGGTCTACGCCGTTTTCTTTTGCAAAGCTGTCTGCCATGAAGTTGAGCAGTGCCTCGTCAAAATCGTCGCCGCCGAGCTTGTTGTTTCCGTTTGTAGCCAGTACCTCGAATACGCCGTCGCCCAGTTCAAGGATTGATACATCGAATGTACCGCCGCCCAGGTCGTATACGAGAATCTTGTGCTGTGATTCATCCTTGTCAAGGCCGTATGCCAGTGATGCTGCCGTAGGCTCGTTTATGATTCTCTTTACATCGAGACCTGCGATTTTACCTGCATCCTTTGTAGCCTGCTTCTGGCTGTCTGTAAAGTAAGCCGGTACAGTGATTACCGCTTCGGTAACTTTTTCACCCAGATAGCTTTCTGCGTCTGCCTTCAGCTTTCCGAGAATCATTGCCGAAATATCCTGCGGTGTGTATTTCTTGCCGTCGATCTCTACAGTATGGTCTGTACCCATATATCTCTTGATTGACGCTATTGTTCTTTCCGGATTTGTGATTGCCTGTCTCTTTGCAGTTTCACCTACAAGTCTTTCTCCGTTTTTTGCAAAACCCACTACTGACGGTGTTGTTCTGTTACCTTCTGCGTTGGCTATTACAACAGGTTCTCCGCCTTCAAGAACTGCTACACATGAATTTGTTGTTCCTAAATCGATTCCTATTACTTTTCCCATCTTATTTTCCTCCTGATAATATATTTTTCGAAAGCTAGCTGACTACTTTTACCATTGACGGTCTTATTACTTTACCGTTCAGGGTGTAGCCCTTCTGCATCACGCCGGAAACCTTGCCGCTTTCGTATTCTTCAGTTTCCTCTGTCATTACGGCATTGTGGAAATTCGGATCGAATTCCTCTCCCAGTGCCGGAATCTCAGCCAGTCCTGCCTTCGCAAAGACATCGCTCAGCTGCTTGAATATCATTTCCATACCCTTCTTGAAGCCGTCTCCGCCCTCCTCGTGTTCGAGTGCTCTTTCGAAGTTGTCGATAACATCGAGCATTTCGGTTATCAGCTTCTCGTTTGCGTATGAATAAAGATCTGTTTTTTCTTTTTCCACCCTCTTCTTATAGTTCTGGAAATCCGCCATAAGTCTCAGGTATCTTGTATCATTGTCTTCCTCAGGTTCCTGTTTTTTCTGCTCTTTCTTTTCATCATCAGATGAGCATTCGTCTGCGGAACATTCTGCAGAATCAGCCTTGCCGCATTCCTCGTTTCCGGCATCTGCGCATTTTGCCGCTTCAGCCTCACCCTGAGTCTGCTCTCCGACCGTTTCCTGCTTCTTTTCCGTATCCTCTATATCAATCTTTGCCATCCTCGTCTCCTTCCGTTATCATAAATGCCTTGCTTATGTTATCTGTAAGATACTTAACGACGGAGGTGACTTCGCCGTACCGCATCCTCGTCGGACCTATAACTCCGATCTTGCCCAGCATCTTGCCGTCGACATGATATGTAGCTGTGATAAGACTGCAGTCCTGCATCATCTCGTTCTGGTTCTCATTGCCTATGGTTATTATCACGCCGTTTTCTCTGTTTATCAGAGTCTTTGTGAAATCCTCCTTGCGGCTCATCATCTCCAGAAACAGCTTTGCCTTGTCGAGATCGTTGTATTCCGGAATTGAGAATATATTCGTCAGTCCGTCCATGTAAAGGTTCACGTTGAGCATATCCTCAAGCGTCTTTACAAAATTCGGAACAATATTTTTCTCAAACATCGCCATCGCATCGGCATCTGATTTGAATGCCTTGATTATATCAAGCGTCAGTGCCTCGCTCAGCGTTTTTCCCCGGTAATTGTACGTCATGGTCTTCGCCAGTATTCTGAGCGTTTCCTCAGAGGCCGGCTTTTCCAGATGCACCGCTGTGTTTGAAACCTTGCCGCTTTCCGATACGAGCATCAGCACTACTGTATACTCGTCCACCGGAAGAAGATTGATATATTTGAGTGTATCCTGGTCCTTCTTCGGTGTCATCGCGAAAGCTGTCAGATTCGTTATTTCCGACAGTATATGCGCTGCCTGCTTGATAATGTTCTCAAGTTCATTGACATTACTGTGCAGCTGCGTAGCTATCGCATCTTTTTCTGCTGTGCTGAGTTCTGTTCTCGGCATCATCTCATTGACATAAAGCCTGTACGCCTTCTCTGACGGGACTCTGCCGGAGGATGTATGCGGGTGTGTAAGATAACCCATCTCCTCCAGATCAGACATCTCATTTCGGATTGTCGCAGGGCTTATGCCGAGATCGTAATTTCTCGACAGCGTTCTGGAGCCTACCGGCTCGGCAGTCCTGATAAAATCAGCTATGATGGCCTGTAATATTTTCAGTTTTCTTTCACTTAAATCCATCTTAGGCCTCCTGTTGTTAGCACTCATTACGCCCGAGTGCTAATCACAATTTAAATTTACCACCGTCTTATAGTATTGTCAACACTTTTTGCAGATTTTTGTCTGATTTTTATCCGGA
>CAVECM010000060.1:0-13080 GCA_963614095.1 Bacteroidaceae bacterium | reverse complement strand
CCATATTCTCCGGCTTCACCGGTATAATCTTCTTCACTGAATATAATGCCGTCCATATACTGAGAGAGACTGTTCTGTATTTCCGCATATTCTCTGCGGAGTCCGGCAGACTCATCCCTGAGCCTTTCCTGCAGAGTCTGAAACGGATGTGTATGAAAAATTTTACGAAATATTTTTTTCCTGTCTTCAGTAGTCGCCAGAAGGAGCTTGAGAAAATCACCCTGGGCTATCATTGCTATCTGCGTGAACTGTGTGCGGTCAACGCCCATTATCTCAATGACTGCTTTATTTACATCCTTCTGTTTTGAAATCACACGACCGTCCGGGTAATAAAGATACGCTGCAGCCTTTTCTGTGGTAAAGCCCTCTCCGCGCGCCTTCGGTCTTATATATTCCGGATTTCGCTTCACCGTATATTCCTTGCCGCTGTACAGAAAAGTAAGCTCAACATTCGTCGGAGTCTGCGGCTGTGCATATTTTGATCTCAGCATTCCCGCATCACGGTTTTCTCCGCTGGCCTCACCGTAAAGCGCAAACGTCACCGCATCAAATATCGTCGTCTTGCCTGCTCCGGTATCTCCGGTAATCAGATAAATGCCTCCTGTGCCGAGGCTGTCAAAATCCACTTCAGTCCTGCCTGCATATGGCCCGAATGCCGACATCACAAGCTTCAGAGGTCTCATGCCTGCTCCTCCTCTCTCCATATCTCATCTATCATATTTCTTATCAGCTCCGACTGCTCCGGTGACATAGGGGCATTGTTCTGCAGCTCATAAAATTCAGCAAACAATTCATACGGACTCTTGCCGCTGCCCGGATCTGTACCATCTATATGCACACTGCCTCGTGTTCTGGCATTATCATAATCCAGTTTCATCAGATTATGATATATCGCACGCAGTCTGCCCATGGCTTCAGGAATATCCTCCTCATCAGTCAGTGTAATATGCACGTAATCCTCGGCATAGGACGTATTTTCGTAAAACGCCCTTGCCGTCACCTCTGCGTAGCTGCCCTTAATCTCAGCCATATCCCGCAGCGGCACAAGCGGCACTGTCTTTACAGTCAGACTGCCCTCTGCGCCCAGCTCCGCAACGGTCACCGACTTTTCATGTGACGCCTCCGAAAAAGAATACTTCAGCGGGGTTCCGCAGTATCTGATTTTCTCTGTTCCGATATTCTGAGGCCTGTGTATATGTCCCAGTGCCACATAATCAAACGGAGCAAAAACAGATGCATCAATATTATCTGTTCCTCCGACAGATATTTCCTCGGATTCTGAACGCTCCGCTCCTGTAACAAACTGATGCGCGGCCAGTATGCTGCGGTTTGCCGGATTAATCTGCATACCTCCTATTGCCGCTCTCATCGCATCAGTGTATGACACAATCTCGTCCGCTTTTTCCGGGAAAAATCTTCGTACATCAACCGGTTTTATGAACGGCAGCAGAAAAATATCCGCTGTACCGTACTCGTCCCGAATCTGATACGGCTGCACATTCCCGTTATAAACGGGCGCAAAATGAATGCCGCTCTCTTTCATCAGACGGCTTCCGAATGCCAGACGTTCCGCAGAATCGTGGTTGCCGCTGATAATAAAAACCTGCAGCATCATCGCAGAAAGACGCACGAGAAACTCGTCAAAAATACCGACAGCCTCGGCAGGCGGCACAGATTTATCATAGACATCTCCCGCTATTATCACAGCGTCCGGCTTCTCCTCACCGGCTATCCTCAGTATCTCATTCAGTATATATTTCTGATCCTCAAGCATAGAAAATCCATTTACTCGCTTGCCTATGTGCAGATCCGATAAGTGCAGCAGTTTCATGCGCTTCTCCTCCCGTTTATTTCCGCGGAGCACAGACTGCGGGGCAGCAGTCTGCAATATCCGGCGTTTTATTCATATGACACAGCCTTTTGGTGAGACATATTATAGCAAACATTTGTTCGCATTTCAATCTGATATTTTCGACAATGCATCTGCATTTCTGTAAATACCGGCAAATGCTCTTTATACGAAAAAGCGCAGTCCCTTTTCCGGGGCTGCGCCGTCGCTGCCGCGGCACCGTCCTGTCGTACCCGGACAGCGCCGCATTTTATTTTCCTGTTAAGCAGATTCAGAGTCTGTTGTTGTTTCAGAGTCTGTAGATTTTCTCTTCTGTATCAGTCAGCATTCCGCCTTCATATTTCCGTGATGTCACCTGACAATCAGCTTAAAGCTGCAGTTACGAGTGCCATCTTGAAAACTTCTTCAGCGTTGCAGCCTCTGCTCAGGTCGTTGATCGGAGCGTTAAGTCCCTGAAGGATAGGTCCTATAGCTTCATATTCACCGAGACGTGCTGCGATTTTGTATCCGATATTTCCTGCATTGATGTCAGGGAAGATGAATGTGTTTGCCTGTCCTGCAACTGCTGAACCTGCGCACTTTACATTAGCAACTTCCGGAGCAACAGCCGCGTCAAACTGCAGCTCTCCGTCTACAGCCAGATCCGGAGCAGCTTCCTTGACTTTCTTTGTAGCATTTGCCACAAGCGTTACCATGTCGCCCTTTCCTGAGCCGTATGTCGAGTATGACAGCATAGCAACCTTAGGATCGATGCCGAATGTTTTTGCTGTCTTTGCAGTTTCGATAGCGATTTCTGTGAGTTCATCCTCGTTAGGTGCGATATTGATAGCACAGTCTCCCATTGCCAGTCTTTTCTCGCCCTTTAACATTATAAAGCATGAGCTTACGATTTTGTTTCCCGGCTTTGTCTTGATGAGCTGCAGTGCAGGTCTTACTGTATCTGCTGTCGAATAAGTAGCTCCGCCGAGGAGGCAGTCAGCCTTGCCCATCTTTACGAGCATAGTTCCGAAATAGTTTGACTTGGTAAGAGCTGCTCTTACTTCATCAGCAGTCATCTTGCCTTTTCTCAGCGTTACCATTTCGTCTACCATAGCATCGATATCAGCATATTTTTCCGGATCGACAATCTGGCACTTCGCAATATCAAATCCGCCGTCCTTGGCAGCAGCCTTCACCTCGTCCTCTGCTCCGAGCAGGATAACGCCGAGGATATTTTCTGCAGTGAGTTTCGCAGCTGCATCAAGAATACGAGCATCTGTACCTTCAGTAAAAACGATTGTACGCGGATTTGCTTTTAACTGTTCTGTCAGTTTTGTAAACATTCTTTTCCCTCTTTTCTTATATTTATAAATTTTTTTCACAATGTACGGAATGCTGTGGAGTCAGACACTCCGGAAACATTCCTGTATGTTCATTCTGAGCACAGTTCAGTCTGTGCGTAAAAACAGCACGTCTGCGGCTCCGGGCAGACGGCACATTCTTTTCCCTGCGCCGGTTCCGAAACATACATTTCTATTTTATCGGTTTGTCTGTTTATTTTCAAGCCCTTCACTGCAAAAACTGTAAAATGTCATATCATACCGTTCCGCAAAGCACAGCAGCACTCATCTGCGATTCTGCGGCACCCGCTGATGCGCCGTTTCGCGTTCTATCCATGCCATCAGCAGATTAACAAGACGTCTCTGCTGATCCTCTGTAAGCTGCACCCCGGGCTTCACGCGGTACCATTTTTCCAGACATCCTCTGCAGCAGCATGCACATGCGTGCTGTGCCTTGAACACCGGATGACCCCGCATAGGTGTCTGTCTGCCGTCGTTTGGTATCACTGCGGGAGCCAGACGTGCGGCGATAAAATCCGCGGCATGCGATCTTATTGTATCCATGCCCTTTTCTTCTATATAGCGGAGGTCTCTGCTGTCAAGGTGAAACTTTGCCCTGAATTCGGATTTTTTCAGTTTTTCGAGTGCCTGGTCTATTGTCTGCATGATTTTCCCCCTTCGGCTTCTCAATAAAAAAATCGCCGCAAACCGTATAGTTATAATGTCTGCGACGATTATCTGGCGGAGAGACCGGGATTCGAACCCGGGGCCCGGTTAAGGGCACGGCATTTCGAGTGCCGCACGATCGACCACTCTGACATCTCTCCAGATTGTATTGTCAGCATTTTATTCCGGTTTTTCTCTCATGCTGATAAATCATATATGAAAGAATCCATAAAAGCTGTTCTGTACGGCGTCACATGCGTTTTGCTTCATTTTGTGACTCGACTTTCCTAGTATACCTTAAAAACCGTTCTTATGCAAGAGCTGTTTGTCATTTTAAGCCGGAATTTTCGTCCCGGTTTTCATCCGGATTTTCTGTTCGGTTTTCACTTCATCCTTTTGCCGGAATGATGAATCTGAACGCTCCGGGGACAACCTTAAATTCTATTTTTTTCTGTGTCGTTATCTCTCCGTCCGTACAGAGTCTGAGACTTTCTCCGTTTGCCGTGATTGTAAGCGACTTTTCTTTCGTGTATTTTATGACCTGCTTTTCCTGTATTGCACGTTTGTTCATGTGCGTGCCCTTTGAATAGCTCGGAAACAGCCTTACGAAGAAACTTCTGCTGATATTCTGCACTACGCTCACATCCATAAATCCGTCGTCAAGCTCACAGTACGGCACACCCTTGACTCCGCCGCCGCAGTAGCATCCGTTGGCTACAGCAGTCAGCAGTATCTTCCCCTCTGACCGGCTGCCGTCAGAATAGCATATCGTGAGATCCGCGCCCTTCTTTTCTATGAGAATTATGGCAACCGATACCAGATATGCCAGAGCTCCTCCCGCCAGCGGCCACTTTTTCACGCGCGAGGTCATGTCAACGACGTTGCAGTCAAATCCTATATTGAACATATTTGCACAATAGCCGACCGTATGGACACCCCTGTATTCCGCATCATAATATATCAGATCACTGCAAACCGATGTTCCCGCAAGCTGCCCTTCTATATCCAGAAACTCCTCAGCCGTACCGTAATTTCTTATGTAATCATTGCCGGTGCCCATCGGTACCGCGCCGATTTCCACATTTTCATATCCAAAAGCGCCGTTCACCGCTTCATTTATGGTGCCGTCGCCGCCGCAGGCATATATGCGGAGCTTTTCACCGTCCTCTGCACTTGCCCCGCATATTTCCCTTATATATCGCTCGCCGTCCCCTGCAGCCTTTGTAAAATAAATCTCACAATGCATGCCCGTTTTGGCGGCAGCAGCCTCGACAGCGCCAATCAGCTTTTTCTGTCTGCGTTTTTTCCCCGAATGCGGGTTTATAATGAAAATGTTTTTCACAGCCTCTGAGAATTCCTCCATTCAGTTGTTCTTTCTGAAAATTTATTCTTCTATTAAAAAATACCATATACAGGATATATTGACAACTGCATTTTTTCCATGCCCGGAGCCGCCGTTATTTTTCCCTTGTGTTAATGTAAAGCGCGATGTACGATATATTATAGTCACAGGCAATAGTCATGACTCTGCGTTTTACTGCTGTGCACAGCCGCAGAAGCGAACCGGCCGGAAGACGCACAGATTAATAATTAACGTCAGACTGATAATCACTGCCTGACGGCTGCAGGAAATATCAGCCATTAATCAGCCATAAATAAATTTCAGAATAAAACACAGAAGGAGGACATTATGGATCCGAGAATAGAAAAGCTCGCCGAGCTGCTTGTCGGCTACTCGTGCCGGGTGCAGGAGGGCGAAAAAGTACTTATTTCATATGAAGGTGAATGCTGCAAGCCGCTGGTTAAGCAGCTTATACGCAGAATTTACAGCAGAGGCGGACTGCCATTCACAGAAATACGCGACTCAGAAATAACACGTGAAATACTGCTGGGCTGCCGCTCCGAACAGGTTGAATTCATCAATGAATGCCAGCTCGCACAGATGAAGGGAATGCAGGCATATATAGCGATACGGGCCGGAAACAACTCCGCGGAGCTTTCCGATGTGCCGCCGGAAAACCTGAACATGTACAGCATAGCCACCACGCCGACGCTGGACTACAGAGTCAATCACACGAAATGGGTTATCCTGCGTTACCCTAATCCGTCCATGGCACAGCTTGCGGGACAGAGCCTTGAGGCATTCGAGGATTTTTATTTCGATGTCTGCACGCTGGACTATGCGAAAATGAACAAAGCTATGGATGCGCTGGCTGAACTCATGGAGAAGACCGATAAAGTGAGAATCAAGGGTCCCGGCACTGACCTTTCATTTTCGATAAAAGGCATTCCGGCTGTAAAGTGCGCGGGGGAATGCAATATTCCTGACGGAGAGGTTTACACTGCTCCCGTTCGCGAGTCTGTAAACGGCGTGATTTCCTACAATACACCGTCCGAGGAGCAGGGCTTTACATTTGAAAACATCGTATTTGAAATAAAAAACGGCAGAATCGTCAATGCCAGAGCAAACAGCAATGAACGCGTCAACAAGCTGCTTGATACCGATGAAGGCGCAAGATATTTCGGTGAATTCGCAATCGGGGTAAACCCATATGTGCTGGAGCCGATGAAGGATACGCTTTTTGATGAAAAAATCGCAGGCAGCTTTCATCTGACACCGGGCGCCGCTTATGAGGATGCATTCAACGGCAACAAATCTGCTGTGCACTGGGATCTGGTAATGATTCAGCGGCCTGAATACGGCGGCGGCGAGATTTATTTTGATGACGTTCTGATTCGAAAGGACGGACTGTTCGTTATCCCTCAGCTCGAATGTCTGAACCCCGACAGTCTGAAATAAGCGCTGATTTTTAAGTGCGGACCATAGCAGATCGCAACCGTGGCCGCACTGTAAACAAGCATCTGAATGCAATGAAAAACGCCCGCAGGCACATTGATGAGTCACCGGGACTTTTATTCACAGTCTCGAAACATCTGAAATCCGGACTTCAGATCCGGCTTTCAGGCATTCTGCACTCTCCTGTGCCCTGCGGGCGTTTTTTCATTGTTTATTATGATGTTCTTTTGTTTTCTGTTTTCCTGCTCTTTTTCTTTTTGTTCAGAATCACGGCAACAATGATTATCAGAACAGCCAGAACCACCGCCGCCGCAATCAGCATCAGGGTTCCTGTACTTCCCGATGCATCATTGTCCGGCTTCTCATCTACGCCTTTCGGTTCAGTCTCCTTCTCAGGTTTATCCGGCGAGGACGTCTCCGTTATAAGCTGATCGGAATCCGCATCACCGGAAATCTTTATTGTCTTTGATGCCGACGGCTGTTCATCCATATAGGATTCATTCAGATCATACATCTCATATGTGCTGACCGAAACAGCCGTATCCCCATCAGAAACCGCCTGAAATTTTATATTGAACGTGACGCTGCCGTCCGTTCCTGCCTGCGAGAGCTGGATGTATCCGGTGTTTCCCGAACTGCTGCCCCCTGATATATATGTCAGACTGTCAGTGTCATATGTCAGTGCTGCGTCCACACGTCCGACGCTGCCGCCTCCGAATGTCACCGCCACAGTGAACGTATCCCCGCCCTTTACATTATCATTCGCACTTATCGTTACGGATGAAGCCGCAAACACCTCGGGAGATACGAAAGGAACGACAAGCGCCAGCACCATCACCAGCACTATCAGCTTTTTCAGAACACATTCCGTCAGACTGTCTTTATCTCTGCAATTTGCCATCTTTAACCCTTCCTGATAATTCGTACAGACTTCTGCCGTTTAAGGCAGCTGACATGCCGATGCCGGCATATCCGTATAAACCGGAATCTCAAACGCAACAGGATACTCAGTGCCGCCGCTGAAAGCGCTCTTCACGATGCTGCCTTCACTTGCCGCCGCTGACACGTTAGTCATGTACTGATGTGTTGCGACTCGGCTGAGACCGTTCTTCACATTGAACTTCTTCGTATAATATGTGTCCTGGTTGTTGTTCACATAATTATCAGCATAAAACTGCGCTCCGCCGGCGATTGATTTGTACGGTGTATTCCATCCATGCTGCTGCGCATACCACAGACCTCGCTGCACAGCAGTCATTGTGCTTGTCGTATATGCTCCGACATTAAAGAAATTGTAATATCCCACGTAACCGGAATATGTTCCGGATACCAGGCTGCTGCCGCTCCATCCCTGTTCCTGGATGATCATTGCAGCCAGCACATTAGGATTGACGCCCACGTTTTTACCTGCTGCATTAATCAGCGAGCTGTATGAGCTGTATCCGCCTCCCGGATTCTTTCCCTGCATGAACGAACCTGAAATGACTGCCGATACTGTCGATTCATTCTGCGTTGACGCATCGTATCTGTGTGTCATAAACTGATATATACCGCTTTCACTGAGGAAGTTTCTCGGGTCCATGTAATAGGCAACCACTTTGGAGCTTGCAGCATACCAGCTGCCGTCGTATTTTGTCCATGCTCCGGTCGATGAATTATACGCGCCGGATGCTGTGGATCTGTATGAAACGGGCGATGATGAACTTACGAGGTTCGTTCCCGGGTTTGCGGTTTCCTTGGAAAGCGCGCTCGACCAGCTGTAGCTGAGTTTCAATGCCTTGAATGTCCACTGCGGATGTGCCGCATGCAGCATTCTGAGCCCCGGTTTATAGCTTTCAGGGAATCCCTGTGCTGTCATATATGCTTCAAAGGCGCTGTCGGATGTCACTGTCTTTACTGTCACATAGTCAGAACAGATATATCCGTCCTGTGAAGCACTGTACTGGTATTTGTACCATACCTTGCCGTCATTTGCCTTTTCAGAGCCTGTGATTGTCACCGAAGTGCCCTTTGCAAGGGTGGTCAGTCTTGTGTAGCTCGTTCCCGGCCCTTTACGCACGTTCAAGCCTTCAGATGCCGTTGTTGTGCCGAGCTGAAATGTTACCGGCTCCGCTGTCTCTTCATCTGTATTATCACTGTCGGTATCGTCATTGCTGTCGGCCGCGCTGCTTCCCGTGAGCTTTACATATTTTGATGAAACATATCCGGTTTTTCCATTATATGTGAGCTTGTACCAGACTGTTCCGGAGCTGTCCTCTGCGCTGCCTGTCACATCGAATGTCTTGCCCTGCGCAAGCTGTCCGAGCGTATCGTAGCTTGTGCCTGGTCCTGTTCTGACTCTTAAAGGCCCGTCGATTACGGTTCCCGTTGTCTTACTGCTGTCATCATTTTTCACTGTTTCATTTGTCTCCGATCCGGATTCGGATTTGACAGTTACATATGATGCATAGACATATCCGGTTTTTCCATTATATGTAAG
This sequence comes from Bacteroidaceae bacterium, assembly GCA_963614095.1. Classification (GTDB taxonomy): domain Bacteria; phylum Bacillota; class Clostridia; order Peptostreptococcales; family Anaerovoracaceae; genus Lentihominibacter. The sequence goes on along the minus strand of CAVECM010000060.1, from coordinate 3,970 downwards.
CTTGTACCACCATGCACCCGAGCTGTTCTGCGCCTTGCCGGAGATTGTAAACAATTTGCCCTTGGCGAGAGTTCCCAGTATGCTGTAGTTCGTTCCCGGTCCGCTTCGCACTCTGAGTGGTCCGTCGTTGACGATGCCTGTTGTCTTCTCTGTATCGGAAGCAGCTTCTGATACAGTCGTGACCTTCACATATGATGAAGAAACATATCCGGTTTTTCCGTTGTAATCAAACGTGTACCACCAGGTTCCGGATGAATCCTGCACCTTGCCCTTGATTGTAAATGTCTTGCCCTTGGCAATCGTTCCCAGTTTGCTGCAGCCTGTACCCGGTCCGCTTCGCACAATCAGCGGGTCACTTTTGGTATTTACTGTGCCTTTGGTATTTGAAACCTGGGTTACAGAATTCTGTTTTATGTTAACGTATTTTGATGATACATAACCCGCTTTTGACCCGTATGAAAACTTGTACCAGACTACCCCTGAGGAGTCTTTTGCAGAGCCTGTAACGACAAAAGTCTTGCCCTCGGTCAGCGAACCTATACGTGAGTATCCGGTGCCGGGGCCGCTTCTTACATTCAGCAGATCTGCTGCAACTACAGCTGTTTCGCCGGCTGCATATACCTTGCCGAGATCTGTCTGCACAGGCCATGCAAAAACCGCTGCTGTCATCAGAATCGCGACCGCGGCCGCAGCCGGTCTTCTGAGACCTGATTTCTGCTTGGTTGACATAATTCCCTCCTTGTTAATCATATTTTCGTCCCTGTTTTTACTCTTTTTTTAGTGTAAAACTTTACATAAGTATACACCAAAAACGTTGAAAAGTCAACGTTTTTCGGACTTTTGCCAACGCAGCTCAGCGTTGTTTTTCTGTTATTTTCTGTAAGATTGCGCGTGGTTTTGCAGATTATTTTTTTTCGGCAGCCATGATAAAAACTTCCTGATATGCGCTCACTTATGCATGCCGGCAGAATGCCGCTTAGCTCCGGCTGTTCCTGATTAGTTTTCAATAGCTTCCTGATTTGATATACTGTAATGCAGATACCAAAATCAGCTTGTAAAGAAGGCAATATTGGTAAAAAATACTCTTTTTCACCTGGCTCCACTAAGCCTTTTATCAAGAAAATACCAAAATCAGATATATCGACCTCGGATTTTGGTATTTCCGATATGAAAAACACTTTTTTTCTGAAAAAAGTTACCAAAACTGCATATGTAAAATAAAGATTTTGGTAAACGGCGTCCCTACAGCAGCGAAAAATCTCATTTTTTTACCAAAACAATAATGCCCGCATACGAATTTTGGTAAATACAACGATAACTGCTGCAATATGCTGCTTTAAAAGCCGGTCACCGCAGGACTCTATGTATTGACGCCCGTATCCTTTTTACCTATAATATTATTGGTAACATTTCAAATCAGGCATATTCCCGAAAAATACGAATATGCACTGGTATATATAACAGCATCCGGGCAGTGTTCCGCTAAAGCCGCAAACCGGCAGGCAGCACAAAGCCGCGGACTGTCCGATAACAAACCTGCCTGCCGCAGCTTGTAAAGACCGGTCCGGAGGCGGATTTTATCCGTCGGCTGCAGAATAAATGCACCGCTCGAGTGAAATCTGCATCATCACGGCATAATTATCTTAAGAAGGTGATATTATGAAAATCAGCAAAAAAACAGCTTCAGATCTGATACGTGAGATAAGCTCCGTAATTGATTATGATATAAATATTATGGACGAAAACGGCACAATCATGGCCAGTACAGACCCGCACAGGGTCGGACAGTTCCATGAAGGAGCCCACCTCATTATCACGCGCAGCCTCAGCGAGCTGCCTGTCTATTATGATAATGAATACGCAGGCTGCAGAAAGGGAGTCAATCTGCCGATTTTTTCAGATGGTCAGATGATAGGCGCAGTCGGCATCACCGGAGAAGTTTCTGAAACAGGCCGCTACGCAAAGATTATAAAAAAAGTAACAGAAATACTTCTGAATGATTTTGAAATGATGCAGCAGAAGAGCAACAGCGAGCACGCACGTATGAAATTCATCACTGACTGGATTAACGGCGAAATTGACAGCTCTGAGCACCTGCCTGATATTCTGCGGAAATACGGTCTGGATCCCTACGCTCCGCTGACTGCGGCCGTTATACGGTCTGCAGACCCGGAAAATCACAGTGTCAGTACTTTCATCGACTCAAGAATAGATAAATCGCATATTCTTACAGGTGACAGCGGTGACACAGGAATGCTTATAGGGAATTTCGATACACCGGAAAGCTTCAGAGACTATCTCAAGTCACTCTTCAGCGATAAATTTCCGGAAAACAAGTATCTGTGCATCATAGGAAATTCATGTCCCGATTACAGATCCGCAACCGAATCCTTCCGCCAGGCCCGAAGAGCACTCAGCATCAAGGACCGCCGGGCGGAAGGAATATTTACATGCGACGAGCTGCTTCTGGATATAATCATAGCCTCCGTCGATGAGGCGTATAAAGCACGCTTCTCAAACATGATTTTCAGCAGCTGCAATGAAGATGAAATACATGATATAATCCATTTCATAAACATTTACTTAAAAAATAACGGCTCGATAAACGCAATCGCAGGCGAGCTTTTTATACATAAAAACACCGTACAGTATAAAATCAGTAAAATCATAAGCCGTACCGGGCTCGACCCGCGTAAAATGAACGATCTGCTGTCACTGTATCTTGCAGGCCGCTGGTATCACGGCTGATTATTCCCGGACTGTGACCCATTCACCGGTGATTTCTGACAGCGCCTTGACCTCAGTATCCTTTTTAACATCGATTTTACCGTTTTTCAGCTGTCTGAAAAGCTTTTTATAGTCTTCCTCACTGAATTTTTTAAATGAGGAATTTTTCATTTCGAGGCTGACTCCGTTATTTCTGGCTGCATAATTGAACGCCGTACCGCCGGAAAAAGAATCGTCCGCATAGCTGTCGAGCACCTTTCTCACTGCAGTATCCGTATTCTTGCATGCTGATGTTATCACAGTTTCAGAAAGGCTGCTCTGATCGACATCCGCTCCGATAACCTTCCCGTTGTTTTTTTCGGCCGCCTTTATTACCGGACGACTCACCGATCCTCCGCATGCAAATATCACTTCAGTGCCGTTCTTATACAGTCCGGCTGCCAGTTCTCTGATATCAGCCGCCTTCTGCTCCGCCGATGTATATTTGTAATCTATCTCTATCCTTGTCTCAGTTTCTGCAGCAGCAGCTGCCGCCCCCTGCACAAAACCGTATCCGTATCTTTTGATTTCCGGAAGTGCCTGGCCGCCGATAAATCCGAGCTTTGCATACCCGTCCATAACAGCAGCATAGCCCGCCATGTATCCGGCCTCTTCTTCCGAAAAGACAATGCTGACTGTGTTTGCTGCCGAAACATAACTGTTCTCAGCATCATGCGGAACTCCGTCAATAAGCAGAAAATCCGTGTCCGGATAAACCGACTGAGCTTCATACGCCGCTGATTCAAATCCGCTGCCGGCCATTACTATGAGACCCGCACCGTCGCCGGCTGCTTTTTTCACGGAAGCGAGGTATGCCTCATCCGTCGATTTTTTCGGTTTGTAAAGCTTTGCCGTCAGCCCTTTTTCTTCTGCAAAGCTCTGCACGCTGTCCCATGCTGTCTGTGTGAATGATGTGCCGCTGTCGTCCCCGTTCTCTGAAATCATTGCCACATCACATTTATCATTGTCAGCAGCGGATTTTTTCTCCTGCTCCTGCCCGCACGCAGACAGCGCCAGAACAAGAACCGCTGCCGTTATCATGCCTATTATAATCTTTTTCATACTGACACTCCCTTCGTAAGCGGGTTTCATTAATTTGTCGATTGAAAATCGACATCAGGTATCCCGCCTTACAGCTTCCAATCTGCGGGGTTTCATTAATTTGTCGATTGAAAATCGACATCAGGTATCCCGCCTTACAGCT
>CAVECM010000059.1:0-13457 GCA_963614095.1 Bacteroidaceae bacterium | reverse complement strand
AAAAGGCGCCTGCGGGCGCCTTTTGGCTTCTGTGCGTATGGCGGGTCAATTTTACCCGTTAACCCCGGGGCAGTTTTAAGTATAAATCAACATGGTATAGCGACGGTTGGCTGCGCTGTTATGTTAATACGTGCTTATGTATGAATCAAAATATGTTTCGTCATTGTAATCTTCCTTTCCTAATATATTTTACAATATTAGGTCAAGCCGTTACAACTATACTATATCACAACAAATAATATACAGGGTGCTGATTTTTTAAGATCACCATGCTGCATATGTGCAGCTTTATCTGAATTATATTCGTTTGATGCGGTAAGTTCTGCAGCAGGGTCTCATTTCCTTAAAATAAATCTGGTGCTCATAATTAAATTCAGTGGAGTTTTTTTCAGCGAAAAAATATGGTACCTGGGTACCATAGATTTCACAAAGCTCTGATAGTATAATTATTAACGAAATAATCAAACAATATGGGAAGTACATAGTGTGAAAGACACCATTAAGAGGTGATTTCTCACTACTTGTGCCGCCGGCTGCGAGGCGGTGAAATGGAGATTTTTATGAGTCAGGAACTGTGGACGAAAGACTGGAAAAAAATCAACGATATCATCCTGCATATGAACAGTGAAAGCGATATTCTGAAAGCTTTAAACACATTTCTGGTTGATATAGAAAAGCTTGTGCCTTATGAGAAGGCATGTATATATTTTTATGACCTTTCTGCACAGGAAACTGTAAAGGACTATATCGGGCAGGGGTTCAGCGAGAAAGAGTTTGCGGATTATGAACGGTATTACTGCAATATAGACGATGTCGTGGATAAGATGATGCCGAACAAGGACGTTGTAATCAAAAGCTCAGAGGCTTTTGATCTGGATAAGAGAAAAGAAACCGAGTACTTCATAGATTATGTAACTCCGGCAAATACCAAAGTCTCTCTGGATACAAATTTCAGATGGAATCTTGAGGACAGAGAGTTCTGCATCGGTTCACTGGATCTGTTCCGCAATGAGCGGGATCTTGACTTTTCCGAACGGGAAGTCGAAATCTGCAGAATCTTTCAGCCGCATCTTGAGTTGAAGGCGTCGAACTATGCGTTTATGTTTGACAATATAGCCCGCCGGTATTCACTGACCAGTACTGAACAGGATATTGCGTCCATGATTCTTAAGGGATATTCAAACGAACAGATAGCTGAGGAAAGATTCATCACAATATCCACTGTAAAAAAGCATGTGGCCAGGATACTCGAAAAATCCGAGAGCAAGTCACGTATTGAGTTCATATGCAAAACAGCCCGCAGCAGCAAATAAGTTCAGCCGCCGCTGTCTGCTGCAGTAAATGAACTGATCCGCTGCAGCCCGCGGGAGCATTTGCCGAGGCTGTAAATCAGCTCAGGCGCCGCTGTCTGCCTTATTATAAACACAGTATATAAACAATCGGCCATTGTTTAAAAGATAAAACAATAATTGAAACACATCAGAAAAGGAGAATACGATGAAAGACATTATCACTGTTGCTGTAACGAACTTCAGAGTTGACGCAGCAGATAAAGAGAGCAACCTTTCCCGAATGTGCGGATTTGCAGAAGCTGCAGCAAAGCGCGGTGCTGATCTCGTACTGTTTCCCGAAATGTGCCTCTGCGGCTATGACTACTATGTAGACGAAAATATCCCGCAGGAAGAAAAAATCAAAACAGCAGAAACAATTAACGGCCCGTCGTGCCGGGCACTTGCTGAAATCACAAAAAAATACGGCATTTACATCGTTTTCGGCATGGCAGAAAAAATGGAAGAAAAACCGGACGCTGTGCTTTACAATTCGGCAGTCGCAATAGGCCCTGACGGTGTTATCGGAGCTTATCAGAAAATGCATCCGTTTGAAACAGAGAGTATCTGGTGCGCCAAAGGAGAGAAACCATTTATGTTTGATACTCCATGGGGTCCTGTTTCAATCGGCATCTGCTTTGATACATATCAGTTCCCGGAGCTTCAGAGATACTACTGCGGACAGGGCAGCAGACTTTATCTGAATCCTACAGCAGTCGTCGAGGAAATACCAAAGGAAGGGAGCCGTCAGGCATTCATCGACTACTATGCGCCTACTCTTGAATACGGAGTTCTGTGCAATACGATTTTCGTCGCAAGCTCAAACCTCTGCGGCACGGACATTGTGAACTACTTCGGCGGCGGCAGCTGTATCATAGGACCGAAAATCACGCCGTTTTACGAGACGAATCTCCACTATTATGCAGGAAACAAAGACAATGTGCAGGAGGGAATTTTCATTGAAACCATCGATCTTTCCCTTGCAGAAAGACGTCTGTTTGTAAACAAAGAGATTACAGGTGTGCCTGACTACAGACCCGAGCTTTACAAGAAATTTCTGTAAATCGTTGTCAGACAGCACAACTGTCTTAATGAACATATCAAAGAGCCCTGAAAATCAATGGCTCACGGCTCATCATTCCAGAGAGGAGAAATAATCAAATGAGTGACAACTCTTTAAAACGTACTATGAAGCTGCACCATCTCGTCATCTTCGGTGTAGCCTTCCTGACGCCTATGATTGCATATACAATCTACGGCGTTATCGCAACAACCTCACACGGTGTAGAATCCGGTTCAATATGCTTTGCCGTTATAGCTATGCTGTTCACTGCACTGAGCTACGGTCACATGGCAAAAGCATTCCCTGCTGCAGGATCCACGTACACATATACCAGAAAAGCAATCAATGACAAGCTGGGAGTAATCGCCGGATGGATTGTTCTGCTGGGATATGTATTCTTTCCTATGGCAATATGGCTCATCGGCGCATCATATTTCAGCGCTGCTGTTCCGGCTGTTCCTTCATGGGTATGGCTTGTAGGCTTTATCGTTGTGACATCACTGATTAATATCGTGGGCGTGGAAGTCGGAAGCAAAATCAATTTCATTATGGTTTCCGTTCAGGTCGTAATAATAATAGCATTCCTTATTTTCTCTATCAAAGCAATTACCGAGGGCATGGGAGAAGGCACGCTGGCATCATTCTCACCGTTTTATAACCCGGATATTGATTTCAGCTATACTGTAGCCGGAGCTGCAGCTGCATGCTACTGCTTCCTCGGATTCGACGCACTGACTACATTTACAGAGGATACCATTGATCCGACGAAAAATATTCCGAGATCAATCATCCTGACGCTGCTCGTATGCGGTGCCATTTTCCTGATTGTAACGTACTTCACTCATCTCGTGCATCCGTCATTTGACTATGCAAACCCTGACAATGCAGCTTATGAAATTGCAAAGCAGGTTGCTCCATCGATTTTCGGAGGCATTTTCCTGATAGGAACTATCGCAGGTCAGTTCGCAGCAGGTCTGTCCGCTCAGGCCAGCGGCGCGCGTCTGCTTTATGCGATGGGCAGAGACGGAGTCCTTCCCAAGAAGTTTTTCGGAAATCTGAACTCCAAGACTCAGACTCCGGTGAATGCTGTCATCCTGACAGGAGTGGTTGCACTGTTTGCAATATTCCTCGATGTTACAAAGGCTACAGCTTATATTAACTTCGGCGGATTCGTTGCATTCATATTCGTAAATATCTCTGTTATAGTATATTATTTTGTAAAGCAGAAGCAGCGTTCGGTGAAAGGATTTTTCATGTACCTGATATTCCCGGCTCTGGGAGCACTTCTCTGTCTTTATCTGCTGGTACACCTTGACAGAATAGCGATTATCCTCGGATGTGCATGGACTGCAGCCGGTATCATCTACCTGCTCGTTCTCACGAAAGGACTTAAAGAAGATCCGCCTGAACTCGGAATTGACGCATAAGACGCATAATATAAAGTGCGCTGTAAAAAATCTTAAAGGCGCATAATATAAAATCATAAAAATAAAATCCGCCGGATTATCATGTATTCGACGGATTTTTTTCTGTTATTCTGATTTCTTCACTATGCAGTCTCTTTTGTAAAAGCTGATGCTGTATTTCTGCACAACAGGGCAGCTCTCGTCGGTAAAAGGTGCGGCATAGCGGTTTTAATTTATTCCGCAGTTCCATAACTGAATTATATTTGATTTACAGACAGTTTACAACCGGGACTGATCGGGTATGCAGCCGGACACCGGTTAGGCAGCGGACCCGAGCGGGCCCGTCTTGTTGTTGAGCTGGATTATTTCAGGAGGTTAACAAAGTAATAGCTGAATGAAGCAGATTAGTGTATTGACTGGAATTATCTGAATTAATATAATATTCGTGAAATAAAAAAGGGGCAGAATGAAGGAGGAAATTATGCTGAAGAAAACCGGAATTGCAGCTTTGTCTGCTGCACTTATGCTGGGGCTTGCTTCCTGTGGAGGCAGCTCAGATTATGGCGAGAATTTTGATAAATTCGATGCAGCCATAGATATGGATTTTGCAAAGGCAGTAATGACAGGTGTGAGCGAATTCGGAGACGATCCTGTAATGGGCATGCGTTCTGCCGGTTCGCCTGCGGAGGAGCAGACACTGAAATATCTCAAGGGAGTAATGGAAGATATAGGGCTCCGGAATATAACAGTTGACGAAACTACAGTTGACGGATGGACATTCAACGGTGCAGACATAACTTTTGAGAATGCTGACGGCGAGGAACAAAAGATAAATCTTGGCGGATATCAGACAACCATACAGGCAGACAATGAGAAAATTGAGCTTGTTTATGTAAACGAGGGAACCGCAGCAGACTATGAGGGTCTTGATGTTAGGGACAAACTGGTACTGCTCGATGTTGATCAGAATGAAAACTGGTGGATAAACTACCCTGCATATCAGGCAAAAGTCAAAGGAGCCAGAGCTGTTATAGCTATGTCGGTTTACCCTGAAGATGGAGACGACAGAGTAGGCGTGCAGGACATATGCGGGCCTGCAGACGCACCTGCGCTGGCTATAAGTAAAGCGGACAGCGATGCACTTCAGGAGGCCATCAAAGCATCAGGCAAGGATTCAATAACAGTAACCTTCAATGCTGATTCAAAGGTTACAGAAGATGATACTTCACACAACCTGTGGGGTGAAATACCGGGAACAACCGATGAAACCATATTTGTCTTTGCCCATATGGACGGGTATTTTCATTCGACGTATGATGACGCACAGGGTGTTGCCACTTCAATGACTATAGCCAAAGCTCTTGTTGACAGCGAATATACTCCTGACAAGACCATACGCTTCTGCATACATGGTGCAGAAGAATGGGGAGTGGCAGGCAGCGAATATGACTGGTCGGCAGGTGCATATGAAGAAATCGCCACTCTTCATCCGGACTGGGCAGATGGGGCATTTGCAATAGTAAACAATGACGGCGGATATAATGTTGAGGGTGAAACATGTGCCGGCACAAGAAGTGCAGTAGAGCTTATAGGGTTTATCAAGGAAAGCATAGGAGAACTTAACGAGGAATCTTCATATGACTGGAGCTATGACACCAATGGTACAGGGACAGAAGACTTCTACTGGACTCTGATGGGTATTCCGTCAATAGTGGCAGGCAGCGGAGAGGGCACTGTTTATGATGATACAGGATATCACTCGACATATGACAGCACTGACGCACAGCCGCTTAATGAAGAAGGCTTCAACGACAGCATCAGGACATACGGAAAGCTTGTGATAGATTTAGATGCAAAAGCAGTGCGGCCTATGAGTTTTACCGACAGGATAAACAATTTTGAAGAAAGCCTTGCAGAAGGTGCAGGATTCGAAGACATTATTGCAGAAGCAAAGGATGCAGCTGAGGCATTGGAGTCAAAGATGGCTGAAGTTGAGGAATCCGGAGATAAAGATGCCGCAGTTGAACTCAACAAACAGACTCAGGAAATATACAAAGCTTTGCAGGATGCGCTTGTAGGGCTTAATTTCGAGCCAGGCAATATAATCAGGCATGAACTTTACCAGGACAATGTGGCAAATCTTGAAGCAGGTATAGAGGCTCTTGAGGCAGGCAATATTCAGGAGGCATATGACGAATATCTCTGCAGTGTTGACTGGGCATGGTACTATATTTACTTCGACGACGAGACATGCAGGTACATGGAAAATCAGCTGTTTGACAACAGAGAAGGCACATGGGGAGACGGACTTATCAAGTACAGACATTGTGATATAGGCGATGTTATGAGGAGTCTCGGTGATAAATATGATACAGAAAATGCCGATGTTTCTGCTGAGATAGCTGAGCTTAAAGAACTGAAAAAGACTCAGGAAGAATATCTTGCAAATACATATAAAGACGAAAAAGCAGGCCTTGAAGAAGCAGTAAAGCTTATGACAGAGTATGCAGAATAGGTAAACACACAAAAGTGTAAAATATAATATTGCCGCCTGAATCAGATTGTGTTTTGGTTCAGGCGGCTTTGTCTGCTGAATTTCGCAGAAGTGAGTATACTGCTGCTGATAAGGATTTCTCGGAGGAAATATCCCAGATTGAAACATTAAAGGCAGAACAGCAGGAAAAACTTGATGCGGTTGTAGAAAAAGAAAAGGCCGGAATGGATTCTGTTGTAACTATGCTGAAATCCATAAAATTCATATAAAAGTCATACAGTTTCTAAAGAATTTAAGAATTGAGACAGTTCAGCAGCTGTGATACAATAAATGCAGCATGATGTGCGGATATCTTACAGCGTATTCAATCATGTTATCAGACTAAAAAGCAGTATTGAATTGAGGAGGAAATCTATGAAATGCCGGAATTGCGGAGCGGAAATCGGCAGCAGCAAGTATTGTGAGTATTGTGGTTCGCAGGTTACGGCCCGGATGAAAAAAGAACAGGATTATCTGAACAAAGAGGGGTGCCCCAGATGCGGCAGCCTTAATACAAGCTTTGAACGTGAAGAACGGGGCGCAGTTGCTAGCGGCGGCAGTTATTCAATAATACATGAAACTGTAGGAATCTGTAAGGACTGCGGCTATACATGGAGCACAAGCAGAAGCGGCGGATATGCTGATATGCCGGCTTATGTAAATATCAATTCTGCTCCGGTTAAAAAACGGAAAACATGGCTGTGGGTTCTTGGATGGATTTTCGTATTTCCTTTACCGCTTACATTGATTCTGCTGAAGAAGAAAGATCTGAAACCGGTTATCAAATACGGGATAATTGCGGCAGCGTGGATAGTATATTTTATTATTGCATCTGCAGGCAATTGATGATATTTTGGATATAGAGGAAAAATCTTTTTCAATACTCGGATAAAATACGGACAGAATTGTCAATGTATATACGATTAACGAAAGCTGCCGTCGGCAGCTTTTCAAAAGCAATCGAGTTAGAACGAGCTAACCGTCATATGTGCACTCCGCAGAATGAATCTTATGAATTCAGAAATTACAGGAGCAGCCAACATGTCAAATAAATCAGCGGCGTACAGCGTTATGGTACGCGGCAGTTATGCGAAAGACAATACGATTCGCAACCTATATCCAGAGTGAGGGCATCACGCAGGACTTCGGCGTATACGATTCACCCGATGCGCTTCTTCGGGAGCATCACCAGCAGATGTCCGCATTCAAGGCATTTCTCTACAGAAATGCAGGGCGGCATCTTATGAACCGCAATGTCAAAAGAATAAGAGGAAAATAAAGGAAAGATATTGATTATCATGCTGAAATGTGGTCTGCCTGCAAACGGTGACAGCTCTGCTGCATGTGAAAAAGTTCTTGAAACCCCTTGCGATATTGATAAGGCCGTACATACATTCAGCAAAACCGGCTGAACGCCGGGACCACAGAATTCATCAGGGAAATTCTGTTAAAATCTTGGCGCAGCGTCCGTGCGTTTTACATGTCCACCGGCAAAATCGTGCGGCGCTTCAGCATATAGAATCCGTATCCGGTCAGGTCTGCCAGTATCCAGCCTATCGGTATCGCAATCCAGATACCTGTTTCTCCGATAACCGGCGCCAGCATATATGCCAGCACCACTCTTGTTCCCAGCGAAATCACAGTCAGCACCACAGACATCCCCGGCCGCTCAATGGCACGATACAAGCCATAAAGCAGGAAAAGGCATCCTATTCCGAAATAAAATGCGCCTTCTATCCGCAGATACCGTACACCGCAGGCCAGCACCTCGGTTTCCGCCGCCTGCACGAAAATTCTCATCAGCGGCTGTGCGAATATGAAAACCAGCAGAGAAACCACAAGTGAGAATCCCGCTGACATGAGTGAAGCTTTCCGCAGACCGTCCTTGACACGCCGGTATTCTCCCGCTCCATAATTCTGTGCCGCAAATGTGGAGAATGCATTCCCGAAATCCTGCACAGGAAGATATGCAAAGGTGTCAATTTTTACAGCCGCTGCAAAAGCCGCCATTGTCACCGCACCAAAGCTGTCCACAAGCCGCTGAATCAGCAGTATCCCGAAATTCATCGCCGCCTGCTGAACGCATGTCAGAACAGACATACTGCAGATTTCGCGCAGAATCCCCGCATCCCAGTGCATGTGCTGCCGGCCGGGCATGAATGCTCTGCAGCGGCGCAGAAAATAAACAAGCAGCCCCGCGCCGGAGACATACTGTGCAGCCACCGTTGCAGCGGCCGCTCCTGAAATGCCCAGGTGAAATACCAGCACAAACAGCAGATCAAGCCCGATGTTCAGCACCGCCGCCGCCGCCAGAAACCCGAGCGGCACCACAGAATTTCCCAGCGCCCGAAGAAGGCATGCGAGAAAGTTATAGAGAGATGTGGCTGCAATCCCTGCAAAAACAATAATCAGGTACTGTTTCATATCATTATACAGTTCTTCCGGTACTGCCAGAAAATTCATGATAGAATCCGTAAAAATATAAACCGCAATGTTTAAAACCAGAGTCAGAGCCGCAGTCAGACCAAATGCATGCACCACCGCGCGCTTGAGAGTTTCTCGTTCGCCTCTCCCCAGATATATGGAAAAAACCGCTCCGGCACCCATAGACAGCCCCAGAAAAATCGATGTTATAAAAGTCATCAGCGTATATGCGCTTCCCACCGATGCAAGCGCATTTTTTCCCAGCGCCAGTCCGACAATCATTGTATCTGCTATATTATAGAGCTGCTGAAGAAGATTTCCCGCCATCATCGGCAGAGCGAACAGCATCAGCTCCTTTAAAATACTGCCCTTTGTAAGATCTCTGTACATAAAACCACCTGAATAAATATACTGAATTCAGTATATCATGTAATGCATTCCATGAGAGTTGATTCGCGGTAAAAAATTTTCAAAGTTAACAAAATCTATATTACCGCGTAAAGATTCGGCTGTAGTGCCGGAGTAAACACTAACACAAAAGACGGCAACATAAAAACTGCAGATGCCTTGTGGAATATAGTCTCGGAAATGGGAAAAAACAAAATACACACACAAGGATCTGGGAGGATGAAACGGAACCGGAGAAGCGAAAACTGATTGGGCTGGAACAGCCTTTGAAAAAGAATCCTCAGGAGCTTATAAAAAATGCTGAACGTGTTGAAAAATCAAGGGGAAATGGTATACTAATAACAGATAAACAGTTTAGGAAAAAGATTGGAAAGCATGCACAGGATTTTGGACTGGATCCAGGCAAGCCGGAAGACAGGAAAAGGATGGAGGACTTTATTTTAGATATTGTCAACAACCATGATGATGTCGCACAGGGATCTTGGCGGGGCCAAACTGGAGTGGTCGATTTCTTTATAAAAGGAAATGATGTTGTTATTTTAAATAAACAGCGATTTGTTACAATATTGGAAAATGGAGTGCAAAATGAAAGGGTTAAGATCGCAAGAAAGCGAAAAGTTCAATAGATTCTGGAATCTGGTACAGGATGAAGCGACGACGCAGGGCTGTGTGTTTTTCGGTGACTGCGGAGAAGGCCGGGATTTAGTTACTGAAGAACTGGAAGGTGAGAATTTTTCTGGCTGGCTGATTCCGAAGGCACAGGAAAGAGAGTTTGAAGGTCTTTGGAGAAGAGGAGCTGTTCCGGATGACTGGCTGAATCATATGGTTTGGATGGAATGGGAGCAAACCCCGGGAAATGCTGTTAAAATAAAGTTTGAGCATATGTAGTGCATGAAATCGAGAAGAAGAACATAAGAGGTAAAACCGTGGCAAAAGATGATTACAGTTATTTGGTGTTCAAAATACTGACATATCTATATGGATGCTTCAAACGAAAATACAGTTTCGATAAAGATGCATTCAATAAAGCGGTAGTCAGAAAAGAAGATATAGCAGAAGAATACCTGATTGACATACTGAAGAATCTCAGCGATGAAGAGATGATAAAAGGATTGGTATTTCAGAAAATATGGGGGTGGGGAATATATCCTCATAACAGATCTTTGCGACATGAAGATCACATCTAAAGGGATCAGATATCTTGAAGATAACAGCAAAATGAAACAAATGAGAGAACATATCCTCGAAAGCGCAGGAGTGATCACAGAGCTTGTAAAGCTCGTATTCAAGTCAGTCTGAAGAGAACGTGTAAGAGAAAGTACAGGAACCGGAAAACACCGGTTCTTTTTATATACAAAAAAGGAGCGTGATGCAAATGACATAATCAGAAATGAACATTGAAGCACACGGAAAACAGATTGGAGGATGTTATGGCAGAAGTCAGAAAAGGACGCCAGACACCTACTCAATCGGTAATACTGCCCTACTCAGAAACAAGAGGTCAGGAAGCGATAGACCTGTACAACTCCACAGGAAGAACTGCACAGCCGTGGCAGGAGCTGATAATATACGAACTTGAAGCGGTGAATGATGAAGGATTATGGGTGCACACAAAATTTGGGTACTCAGTACCGAGACGGTGCGGTCAAAATCAACCAGGCGGTTCCAGGGTATTTCGGAGCAGGAAACCTCAGAACGCTCACCGGCATAGAGGGCAATGGAAATGACTAAAGATATAGCGCCAGAATTGATAGCAACGATTTCTGAAGAGTTTCAGAGAAAAATGGCTGGAAATTCAAAGATCAAATCACTTGGTGCGAAAATCCAAAATCAGATAGCAACCTACCGAGATGCACAGGAATATGCCATCAAGGTCAGCGAGCTTATGTCAGAGACTTTGTTTTCCAATTTGTCTGCGGATATACTACCAGACGGGAAACTGTATTACAATATTGCACAGCGTGTAATGCAGGAAGCCCTGGGGCAGAACGGGATATACGGCGAAATCGGCAGTTATTGCTCTGAGGTGCAGCAAATCCTCAATAAGGAAGCGGAAATTGGGATCAAAGCTGTGCCTCCGGAGTTGAAACAGGATCGGGTTGATGGCATTGTGGATATCGTTTCAGGAAAAGATAATTTTGATGAAATCAAGTATATGCTGAAAGAGCCAATAGTCAACTTTGGCCAGTCTATAGTAGATGAAGCGGTGCGTGTGAATGCGGATTTTCAATACAATGCAGGGCTTTCACCGAAGGTCATAAGGACGTCGACGGGTCACTGCTGTAAGTGGTGTTCAGACTTGGCCGGAACATATGACTATGAGAAAGTGAAGGCTGCCGGCAGTGATGTTTGGAAACGTCATGAAGGATGTAAGTGCCTGGTGGAATATGTACTGGAAAGCAAGCAAAGACAGACGGCGGGCGCGAAACGCTGGAAAAATGAAGCGGAGCATGATAAAATCAAAGCGAGAAAGCTTGCAGGACTGACGCCAGACGATGATAGCATTATTAGAAACATAAAAGAAAATATAATTCCGGCTCAAAACAGGGGAAAGATTTCAAATCGACAGGATATACATAAAGAAGGAACTGCGCTTTACGAAGAGAGAAAAAAGATACTGTCTGAGAAAGGACAGTATGGCCCATCTTACGTGACTGTGGAAGATAAGGATATCCTGGAGCTGGTAAGCGAGTACTCCGGAACCGGGGATGTCAAGTACAACAGAAAAGGCGAATGGAATTTTCAAGAGACGATCACGACGAATGATAAGATAATCGGCATAGTCATAGATAACAGAAATGGAAACAGTGCGCAGACATCTGTATTTAAAATACATTACGGAAAGAATGGTATTCATATAGTACCTGATTATCCGAGCAAAAAGAGGTGAGAACATGACTTACGAAGAAATAAAAGATTTTATAGGGAAAAAAGTGGCGATAACTGATATTGATGGCGGGGTTTTACGCGGCACGATCACAAACACAGAGCCGGAGATCCAAACGGCATCCGGAAAGGAAGAAATAGAGCTCGACGCGGGAGCTGTTCTTTACGGAATCCCGCTTGATGAAATAAAAAACGTTATAGAAATTGCATGACAAGCATAAACAGAGGACCGGATCGCTGGTCCTTTTTTAATCTCTAAAAAGGAGCGTGATGCAAATGACATAATCAGAAATGAACATTGAAGCACACGGAAAACAGATTGGAGGATGTTATGGCAGAAGTCAGAAAAGGACGCCAGACACCTACTCAATCGGTAATACTGCCCTACTCAGAAACAAGAGGTCAGGAAGCGATAGACCTGTACAACTCCACAGGAAGAACTGCACAGCCGTGGCAGGAGCTGATAATATACGAACTTGAAGCGGTGAATGATGAAGGATTATGGGTGCACACAAAATTTGGGTACTCAGTACCGAGACGGTGCGGTCAAAATCAACCAGGCGGTTCCAGGGTATTTCGGAGCAGGAAACCTCAGAACACTCACCGGCATAGAGGGCAATGGAAATGACTAAAGATATAGCGCCTGAACTCATAGGAAAAATCATGGCGGATTTTGAAAAACGCGTACAGCAGAGCAGTAAAATAGCAGCACTTGAGGCGAAAATCGCACAGGGAACGGCAACGTACAAACAGGCGCAGGAATATGCAGTCTTGATTGGTGACTTGATGTCACAGTCACTGCTCGAAAATCTGACAGCGGGTATACTGCCGGACGGCAAAATGTATTACAGCATCTCACAGCGCGTACTGCAGGAAGCACTGTGAGAAAACAGCGCGTACGTGGTGGCTGTGAAAACTGACAAAGGCCACACAGATGTCTGGTCGAAAAAACAATTTCAAAGCCTAAAAAAAGCTCGCAAAGATAGAGCAAATGAAATCATAGGGAATCAAAAGACACATGCTGAAGCCAGAAGAAAACTGTTAACTCGATTAGGCGAAGATGGTATAATTGCTAAAGGAGGTAAAGGTTCGAAGACGCCCGCTGGAGCAGGAATAAAAAGCAACAAATCTTTGAGAAGCAAAATAATGCGAGAAGCTATCGCTGCGGAAAAACCGATTTATGCAGAAGATTTGAGAAATGCATATAAGCGTTGCCACATTGAAAAATACGGAGACCTATATGATGTCGTAATACATGGGACGAGTTATTACGTAGAATATGAACATGAATATAATCTCGATGCGGAAACATTAGCGTGGATTATAAGCGGACGGAAAGATTACAAAGGCGATGATATTAGGTTGATATCTTGCAGCACAGGCAAACCAGGGGAAGATGGTAATTGCTT
>CAVECM010000058.1:0-13616 GCA_963614095.1 Bacteroidaceae bacterium | reverse complement strand
GAACTACTGTATGAATTGAAGCTATGCGGTAATGCAGATATACGGCCGGATAAGCTGATTCAGCTTCATGTGATTATTCAGATGAATACAGCCCCGGAGCCGGATATTATTATGCGCTCAGATAGTTCAGAGCAGCGATAACTGTATCCGGACGGGGCAGTTTTACCCGTTAAATCCGAGGTGATGACAGAAGCCCGGACATGAATAATTATAAATCAACAAGCAGACAGATAAACAACTGTATCGGCCGGCAGTGCTGTTATTCAGTTATCAACAGGGCGAACAGTGGAAATGTTGAAAATTCAACCGATGAGGGGAATTGATGCGGCATTATGCGAAATTCTGTTTGTTTTTCCCAGACAGGCCGAATGAAACTGTGGATAACTTTGTTCGAAAAAATGTGCTTGACAGATGAAAACATTGAAATTTCAACGATAGTAAAAATATGGTTATCCACAGGCGATGGTGAATAAAATTGTATACAATCTGCACAGACCGGTGGATAACTGCCGGAATCCTCATGTTTACTTAAACAGCCCCTTGTTGAGAAAACCTCGCTCAAAAAAGAACAGCGGTTTACATAAAACCGAAAGCTGCGGCATTTACATGCCAAACAAAAAAACAAAGAAAAACATTGGCACAGCCATACGCCGGCTCGGCAGCACACCTGCGGATTTATGCATTTATGCCGATATGCCGGCAAAAGAAAACGCAGGACCCCGTAACCGCGGACTCCTGCGCATCAGATCAAATATTAAATTTTACATCCGCTCAAGCATATCGGATTATTCATCAAACAGCGGCGTCGAAAAATATCTTTCTGCTGTGTCGGGAAGCACAGTGACAACCGTCTTGCCTTTCCCCAGCTTTTTAGCCAGCTTTAATGCAGCCGCAACATTTGTACCGCTGGAAATACCGCACATCAGTCCCTCCAGTCTTGCCAGGTTCTGTGCTGTCGTGATTGCCTCCTCGTCTGTGACTATGTAAATTTCGTCGAAAATCTGCTTGTTAAGTATCGGCGGAATGAGTCCGTCGCCTATGCCCATCTGCAGATGTGTACCTACATCGCCGCCGGCCAGTATTGCCGCGTTTTCAGGCTCGACAGCCCAGATTTCGATGTCAGGGTTCTGCGCCTTGAGCACCTCGCCGATGCCCGTAATCGTGCCGCCCGTCCCGATTCCTGAGCAGAAACCGTCAATGTCGCCCTCGACCTGTTCCATTATCTCAAGCGCCGTGTGATGCCTGTGAGCCATAGGATTTGCTTCGTTTTCGAACTGCTGAGGAACAAACACGTGCGGATTTTCCGCAGCCATTGCCACAGCAAGCTTCTGGCATTCGTCGATAGCCTTGCCGATGTTGCCCTCGTCATGTATGAGCCGCACCTCGGCCCCGTAGTGCTTCACAATCTTGCGCCTTTCCACGCTGACCGAATCCGGCATTATTATTATGGTTTTGTAGCCTCGTACCGCGCCGACAAGTGCCAGCCCGATACCCTGATTGCCGCTGGTCGGTTCGACTATTATCGTATCGTCGTTTATCAGTCCTTTTTTCTCTGCGTCCAGTATCATGTTGTATGCAGTTCTGGTTTTTATAGATCCTCCGACGTTGAGGCCCTCGAATTTCACCAGCACGTCTGCGCTTTCCGGATCAACCATCTTGTTCAGTTTTATTATCGGTGTATGACCTACCGCCGCGAGTACATTTTCGTAAATCATTCTTCTGCTCCTGTTTCTGTTGCCCGGGCGCCCCGGGATTATTGTATGCCGTGATTTTTAATCTGTGCGCTTTACGCAGCGTATTGAGCTGCCGCGATCTCAGGCATATGCACATTGTGAGGCATATCGAGCTGCCGCGAATTCAGGCTTATGCATATTGTGAAGCATATCGAACTGCCGCGAATTCATATTCGTGCACATCCTGCAAAACACTGCACCTCAATATTTTAGTATAAAACAAGGGCAGGTGCAACAAGGAAAGCAATAATCAATCAAGTTCGGCGCAATAATCAACCGGATTATATGCCATAATAAATTAGATTCGGCGCAATAATCAATCCGACTTGGCGAAATTCGCCGAACGCGGCTGAATTCAGTCAATACGGCAGATTCCGGCTTTGTGAATGAAACTGTGGATAACTTTGCCCGCGGGGAAATTAGTGTCGGCGGCAAGCGTTGAAATTTCAACGATAGTAAAATTATGGTTATCCACAGGAAACGGTGAATAAAATCGTATACAATTCCACAGCGTGTAGTGGATAACTGCCGGAAACCCCTTAATTACTCGGACGAGAGCTTGTTGAAGAACTGCATACCCGGAAGCACTGCCGGTTTACATAATATATAAGGGCGGTTCGCTGAATTCTTATGGCCGTAGTAGTTGAGTATTTGCACAGCATCGCCATGCAATTACCGCCCCGAGGCAGCAGAAAAACAGAACCGGATTAATGTATGCCGCAGGCTGCAAAAGGTTTTATTTGTAGTTATGCCGTTTATGCATGAATGTTATGAGGATTATTGATTATGATAATCCTTCGACTGTTGATATAATCAAGTTAGACAGGAGATGATGGAATTTTCGGCCGCGAATCCGCAGACTTGCGGCGTATCCCTGCAGAATCAGATTACCGCAGCGGGGTAAAAGTGTCTGAGGAGTCTCTGCTCTGGGGCCGCCCCAGAGAGGTGAGAGTCCGTGCCCGGGACCGTGCCGCGGCCGCTGGAAAGCGCCTGAGAACTCATGCCCCTAGAGTCGCCCCGAGAACCGAGAATCCTGCAAGCATCGAAACATCAGCGATTCAGAGCTTGACATAAAAGAAAGGAGAACCGCCATGTACGATTTTACAAAAGAAAGAGAATACTGGAAAGGCGCAGGTGCCTCAAACAGAAGAACCATGTACAAAGCCGCCGGCTACAGCGGCGACGACATCGAAAACAAACCGCATATCGGCATAGCCAACACATTTTTCGAGGGTTCGCCCGGAACCGGACACCTGAGAACCATTGCGGATTCAGTAAAAAAGGGTATCTGGATGAACGGCGGAGTCCCGATGGAATTCGGCGTGCCGGCGACATGCGGCAACATGGCGACAGGCTCGAACGGTCTGAGATACGAGCTGGTGCTCAGAGACATTGTCGCGATGTCAATTGAAGCCGTGACGAGAGTGCACCGCTTCGACGGGCTGGTAATCATCGCATCGTGCGACAATATCATAGCCGGCGCATACCTTGCGGCAATCCGGACAGGGATTCCGACAATTGTTGTGACGGGCGGCCCGATGTATACCGGAAAATGCAGGAGCCGGAAAATAGTCCAGGCCGAGATAGACGTTGCGGCGATAAAGGGCGACGAGGATTTTCTGCAGATTGCAGAGGAATACGGATGTCCGTCGTTCGGTGCATGTCCGTCCATGGGAACGGCAAACACGATGCAGATTCTCGGAGAAGCGCTGAATCTTGTGATTCCAGGAACTGCAGTGATTCCGGCGGCAGACAGCCTCAAACTGCGCAGGTCTATTGAAGCCGGACGGTTCATTGTCGACCTCACCAAAAGAGGCATCTGCCCGCCGGATATCATAACCAGGGAAGTTTTGCTGAACACTATAATGCTCGACATGGCCGTCGCAGGTTCGACAAACGCAGTGCTGCACATA
This sequence comes from Bacteroidaceae bacterium, assembly GCA_963614095.1. Classification (GTDB taxonomy): domain Bacteria; phylum Bacillota; class Clostridia; order Peptostreptococcales; family Anaerovoracaceae; genus Lentihominibacter. Next base: position 9,970 of record CAVECM010000058.1, on the reverse strand, counting down.
CTTGCATACGGGAAAGAGCTCGGAATCGACATTTCTCTCGATGATTTCGACAGGATAGCCGGCGAAATAAAATGTATAGTCGGGGTCATACCGAGCGGGCCGTACAGCGTGATTGACCTTTACGAATCCGGCGGAGTGCCTGCCGTCATGAAAAGACTGCAGGAGCGGCTTTACATAAATGCGCCGGCGCTGAGCCTCGGCGGTATGACGTGGGGTGAGCTTCTCGATAGTGTAAAAGTGCAGGATGGCGGTATCATAAAAACGCTGGATAATCCGGTGGCTGACATAGCGGGCATGAGGATTCTCAGGGGAAATCTTTCGCCGGAGGGTGCGGTGTGCAGACCGACGGGTTTTCCGGAAAATATGCGGAGCTTCCGCGGACCGGCGAGGTGTTTTGATATGGAAGAGGACGCCGCAGCCGCTATCTTACGCGGAGATATTCACGATGGTGAGGTGATTGTGATAAGATATGAGGGGTGTAAAGGCTCGCCCGGAATGAATGAGCTGATGAAGGCGACGGATGGTCTGATTGCAATGGGGCTGCAGGATAAAGTCGCACTGATTGCGGACGGCAGATTTTCGGGGTTCAATCACGGTTCGATAATCGGGCATGTTTCACCGGAGGCGTACGACGGGGGGCTGATTGCGTTTGTTGAGGACGGCGATATGATTTCGTATGATCTGAAAGCGGGAACGATTGAGCTTGAGGCTGCAGCTGATGTGATTGAGGAGCGTAAAAAGCGCTGGGTACGTCCGCAGCCGAAGGTGCGTTCGGGAGTGCTCAGTATTTACGGGGCGGTATGCAGGCCGGCGCATGAAGGCGGCGCGATGCAGAACTGGCCTGCGGAATAGCCGGCCGGCAGGCAGCAATTGAGTTTCACGCAAAGCTGTTATGCGAGGCTGCCCTGCGGAGCTGTTACGCGGAGCTGCTTCAAAAGGCTGTTACGCGAGGCTGCGCCAAGAATCTGTTCCGTGAAGCTGTTTCGTGAAGCTGCGGAGATGGCAAATTAATCTTCCGCAAAGCACCAGAGACAACGAGCGGGCCTGTTGTAAAACTCTGCGCGCCGTTAAGCTTATAAGAACTGAACTGCAATATGCTGACGCGGTATTTACATAATATTAAAATAACAACTACATTATCAAAAGGAGACGAAAATGAAAAAGAATTTAGGCGCAAGCACACTGGTTTTCCCTGCACCGGTTTTCATCGTGGGGACTTATAATGAAGATGGAACTCCGAATGCGATGAATGCTGCATGGGGCGGTCCGTGTGCATCGAACCCGCCGGCAGTGTCGGTTTCCATAAGAAAAGAAAGAAAGACTTACGAAAATATTCTTAACAAGAAGGCATTCACTATCGGTATGGCAGACGAGGCGCATATGGCTGAAGCGGATTATTTCGGTCTTGTTTCGGGGAACAATGTTAAGAAATTCGAAAGCGTAGACATGACTGTGGTGAAGGCAGAGAATGTTGATGCTCCGTATATCGCTGAATTCCCGGTTTCTCTGGAGTGCAGGGTGCTGCAGATGTCGGAAATCGGCGAACACGTTCATATCATCGGTGAAATCGTGAACGTAATTGCAGATGAAGCGGTTCTTGATGCAAAGGGGCACATCGACATTGAGAAGGCAAAATTCATCGCATATGATGCGGCAGCTAACAATTATGTGGAAGCAAGCCACATCACAGGGAAGGCATTTTCAGCCGGCATTCCGCTTATGAAATAAACGCCGCAGGTATCCAGCCTGCGGAAAACTGCCGCGAATCTCCCGACTGTGAAAAAAGTGCCGCGAATCTCACGACTGCGGAAAACCGCCGGGGATATCACAACTGCGGATATCAGGACGCGGAAAAACTGCCGGAGCCCTTATCGACGAATTTACCAAAAATCGCATTCGAGCATCATGATTTTGGTAAAATTCCCGGGATATTCTGCGCCGTGAAACTGTCATTTACCAAAACCCTTACTTTATGTATGCGGTTTTGGTAATTTTTTTTGAAAAAAGGCTGCCCATCTGTGCCGGAAGTACCAAAATAAGAGGCCTGAGTATCAGATTTTGGTAAACTCCTTGCTGAAGCCGGCGCCGGAAGAGTATTTTTTACCAAAAGTGGCCTCTCTGCAAACGATTTTTGGTATTTTTGCTTCAGCTATAATGTGCAGTTATAATTCTGCCGCAGTAAATAGTCAGAGGTTTTCTGCTTATTTGAAAATTAATTTATCTAAGATAAATTCTTGTTACTGATTTGCGGAAATTTCCATAACTAATAAGCTGAATTTCGAAAAAAGCTTCAAAATGTTGTATATACAACATTCAGTATTGTGAAAACAACTACAGTTTGGCTTTGAAATTTGTTATAATAGCGTCGTGACGAAATGGTGATTATGCTGTGAAAGCTTTGTATCGAATTCATGTCCGACGCAGGCGCAGTTTCGACGCGGACATCGCTTTGACGCGGGTATAGTTTCGACGTGAACACATGTCCGATGCGGGAGCATTACAGAAATTCTGTTTCGGCAGACATACTGATACAGATATGTGCGGTGTGGACTTTTCATCTGAAACTAAAATAAAAAGGAAAGGAGGAAAGCAATCATGAGGAGAAAAATGCTGAGCATTATTGCGGCGCTGGCGGTGGCACTATGTATGATACCTGCTGCGGCATTCGCGGACACAGGGTATACTGAAGTTGAAAATCAGAACGATCTTCAGAATATGACATCTGATACAGTGTATAAGGTTACGGCTGATTTTTCTGTGGATGCGTCTACGTTTACCCCTGTGACAAATTTCACGGGCACACTTGACGGTGATGGACACACAATAACGTGGACAGGCACATCGGCCTCGAGTGCGAAGAGTCTTACTGAAAGCTACTTTGGTCTTGTCAAGACCAACAGCGGCACTATTAAGAATCTTACCACAGCGGGCTCTTTGTATGTATCAGGAAGCAGCAGCGATTATGTCGGAGCTGCAGCAGGATACAATGCAGGCACAATTGATAAAGTTCAGAACAGCACAGTTGTAAGTGCTGCAGGATTTTACAATGTTGGCGGCATTGCAGGCTTCAACACAGGTACAATAAGCCTCAGCCGCAATATCGGAAGCATAAAAGCAACGAAAAAGGTTGGCGGCATTACCGGTGAAAACACAGGCACAATAGAAAAATGCTACAATGCAGCAAATGTTATGGGTACCGATGCATCGAAAAACGGTGTGGGTGGTATCGCAGGCAGACTCGGAAACAACAATACCTCTGCAGGGACAAGCATCATCAGAAACTGCTTTAACAGAGGAGATATAACCTGTATTGACGGCAAATGGGCAGGCGGCATATGCGGTTTTGAAAGCTCTGATTCGACCTGCGAAAACTGCTACAATGCAGGCAATATTATTGGTAAAAGCTATCTGGATCATATTGCAGGCAAAAGGGAAGGAACAGTTACAAACTGTTATGGCCTTGATACTGTTTCCGGTCCTGAACACCATGACGATGCTGTGCGTTTGGCCCCGAACCAGCTTGAGGGATATGCTACCATTAAGGACAGTAAATACATAATAGAACTGCTTAACGGTTCAGCCAGTATATGGGGACAGACAACCGGAGAATATCCGTATATCATAGGCAACACTATGAGATCCGTATACAGCTTTACATTTACAGGTCCGACAAAAACTGCATACAGGGCAGGTGAGAATTTTTCGACTGACGGGCTTGTTATAACTGCAACTCCGACAGCCGGTGAAGCGAAAACTGTTCCGGCCTCATCGTACACAATTATAGACGGTAACAATCTCAGCGCATCAAAAGAAAGTGTAACCGCAAGCGGTACATACAGCGGCGTGGATTTCTCACTGGAAATTCCTATTACAGTTACCGGTTATGATACGGTTGATGTCGGCACAGGGTGTACCTGTACAGATCTCGATACCGCCTTCAGACTTGTGAATAAAAACGGTACGATTCAGGTTATGAACAAGCTGACAATATCAGCAGCAAGTGATCTGACCTACAACAAGGCTGTTACAATCAAACGCGGTGCAGCGTTCACAGGTGAGATGCTCGAAATCGCTGCAGGCAGTCACATGGTAACATTTACCACAATGACTATTGACGGCAGTTATACGGACTCCGCCGGTGCTGTTTCAAATGCAGATACCCTGTTCAAAGTAACAAGCGGTACTCTGAGACTTCGCGGCAATGTTATACTCGATAACTGCAATGTTGCCGTAGATGTTGCTGCAGGCAGCGGCAATACAGCTGATCTTGTAGTTAACAGAGCGAATATAACCGGAAGCACCAACAGCATCAAGCTTGAAAACACCAGCAGTAATTTCACATTCGAAAATTACAGCGGAGGAACAAGTTCAAGCATTTCCGGTGATGTATATCTTGCAACAGATACATACATTACATTAGGTGCGGCTTTGCCATGTGACATCACGCTTTCGATGCAAACTGCAGAAGTAAATAAAATTGTTGCAGCAGGAACGTCTGCATATACTGTTAATGATGCAGATAAAGATAAGCTGAGCTTGTCAAAACACAGTTTGTCTGTAGGTTCCAATAATATTTATATTTCAGATTAATAATCTGGTGATATGACAGGTGCTAATAATGAGATATTAACACCTGTCAGAATTTGTATTGATAATACTTAGAATTATGAGAAAGGAAGTGAACTGTTCCTGTGTTGGAATTAAGATATAAAAAAATATTGGCATTTCTGCTTGTATTAGTGTTATGTATATCGCTATTCCCTTTTAGCAGTGCAAATGCGGCAGAAAAAAAGTATATGAGTTTATCTTCTGCCAATGGGGAAGCCGGAGATGACGTTGAGCTGACTCTGAATTTTGGTTCGGACGCTGAATTTGCAGGTCTTAAGTGTACTATTATATTTGATGGGACTGTGTTTGAAGCGAAAGAAGCCAATTTAGGCAGTTATGTATCCTGGCCGGATAAAGATGGTGACGGCATTTTTGTGAATAAAAGCACAGCGGGAAATTGTGAGATTGCTTTTGATATGAACAAAGAAATGTCTAATGTCACTAAAGGTGATTATAGTGTTACTATTAAATTCCATATTAAAGAGGATGCAAAAGCTGGTGATTATGAAATAAAATTTAAAAATTCAAGCACTTGCAAATTCTATGATTCGAAAGAAAAATACCAAAACTTAGACTCACTAACCAATGGCAAAATTACAGTAGAAGGAGCTAAAGTTGCAGCCGGCAACAGTAAAACAGGCGACACTGTTTATGCATGGAGCTATGGTGGTACAGTAACCCCTGGCGATGAAGGTTCATTTATTATCAAGCCTTGTCAGAAAGGTGATGTGAACTACGTTATTGACAGCCTTGTTGTCAATGATGAGGCTGTAACCCTTACGGATGAACAGAAAAACGGCACATATACTTATACCCCGCCTGAGGGCACTACGGTTACAAGTGTATTTGCTACATTCGCATATACTGTAAATTTTAATAACCCGGCTAACGGTTCGCTCTCTGTTAGTCGGGACGGAAGCAAGTTGACGAGCGGAGACATAGTGCACGGCGGAGATGTTCTCACAATCAGCTGTGAGGGTACGACTGAGGGCTATGCACTTGACGAATTAAATCTTACAGGAATAAGAGACAACAAGGACGGTACATATACTGTTATAGCACAGAATGGTGAGAGTACTCCTGCAATATCAGCATCGATGAAGTTTGTAAAGACTGTATCAACACCGAAGTTCAGTATAGCTGACGGCACAGTGATTAATCCGAGCAAGGCAGAGAAGCTGTATATAACTATCGATGATGCAGAATACAGCGATGCCAAGATTTATTACACACTTGACGGCAGTGAGCCTACATCTGCAGGCACTCTTTATACAGCGGACGGCATTGATAATTTTGCAGGCAAGACTGTAAAGGCTGTCGCAGTTAAAGAAAACTGCAATAACAGTGAGATAATCACGGCTTCATACACGAAGGCAAAAGGATATAGTCCGGAAATCGCAAAAAATGATGAAATTAAGAATGTATCGCTTGATTACAAAATAAAAATCAATGATACTGAGTGTGAAGGTACGGCAGCATCGCAGTATACAGACCTGTATATGTCAGCATATACAGGCGATACGATCAAGTTTAAATTTACGATTCCTGAAGGATATAAGCTTCTTCGTGTTGTGATAGCTGATTACGCACAGACTGCAGACAGCGACGGCTGGTATACATACACAGTGAGTGGTAAAGAATCATCGCTGGATATTTATGTGTATGCATACAAGTTAATTGATGTATCCATTGCGTCCGGTATTGAAAACGGTAAAGTCGCAACCAATATTGATGATTTTGCAGGCGGATACTGCGAAGGGGACAGCAGGAGCAGCGCTCTGATTGTGACTCCTGTGCCTGATGAAGGATACAGGCTTGTAAGCGGCAGCCTCAAGTACAAGTATACCGATGAAGATGAGTGGCATGAGATTCCGTATATCTCAGGAACTCGCAACTACTGGGCTTTTTATCCTAAAAAAGACGTGCAGATAAAAGCTGAATTCGAAAAAGGAGAGGCAAAGCTTGAAATTTCCAATGAAGATGAACTCCGTCAGTTTGCAGAGGAAGTAAATGCCGGCAACAGGTACGTTGGCTGGACTGTTACTCTGACAGACGATATCAAGCTTACCGGGGAATGGACTCCAATCGGAGAATTCCAGAATACGCAGCGTGAGTTCAATGGCGTGTTCGACGGACAGAATCATACGATTTCAGGACTGTCAATAAACACGAGTGCAGGCAAAGGATACTACGGACTCTTTGGAACAGCAGGTGATATAAAGAATCTGACTGTAAAGGGCAGCATTAACTGCAGCGGCGGAAAAAGTGACTACAGTGGTGCATACAGCCATGTCGGCGGTATAGCAGCAGATGCGCAGAACATCACAAACTGCAGGAGCTATGTTGATATAACGACAGATTTCGCCGGATATACCGGCGGCTTAGCCGGATATATTATTTCGGCATCCGGCTGCATCAATTACGGTGATATTACTATTGACCGCGGCAGCATTGATGTTTACGATAAACTTGTTAATGAAGATGTCGGCGGTATAGCAGGTGTTGCAAATGCCGGCATAACAGATTCGGCAAATTACGGGGACATATCATTTGATGCGGGGACATTCAGAACCGGCAATACCGGAGCTGGTCTTGCGGGTGTAGCATTTGACAGTGACGGCAGTGCAGGAAGTTCATTCGGCGGCATAGTAGGATGGAGCGGATACGGCACATATGAAAACCTCGCAAACAAGGGCAGCATCACCGGCGATATGAGATTTGCAGGCGGCATAATCGGCAACGCCGGTCAGTATGGGCAGACACTCACAAACTGCTATAATATCGGCTCAATCACATCGACAGGCAGTCATTATCCAAGCCATGAAATCAGACTCGGCGGTCTTGTAGGTTCAAACTTCTTCTGTCAGTCAGATCTCACACTTATTAACTGCTACAATGCAGGCAGTGTGACTGCTGAAGGCACAGGAAACATATCAGCTGAAGAGTTTCATGCCAATGAAGCAGACCGCACCAGAACCAGTGCGAAGACAGATGCTGTATTTACTCTGACCAATACTTATGGCTCGACAGAAATCGATAAGATTACTGCAGAGAACATGGGCGACGGGTATGCAGAGGATACAATCGGCATCAGTGGAGGTCATCCTGTCCTTAAGTGGGAAGCGGATACAGAAGTCAGCAGCGAGAAATTCGCTGTAAGCTTCACAGTCGATCCGTCGGATGCGGCATTAACCGTAACGGATTTCAAGGGCAATGCGATAGAGCCTTCTTCAGACGGCAAGTACAGCCTTAAGATGGGCACGTATTACTACAAGGCAGCCAAATCAGGATATCTTGATGCTGAGGGCAGCTTTACAGTAACAAGCGAGGACAAGGCTATTGAGGTCGAGCTCTATAAGAAAGCAACCGTCAAATTCGAGCTTACACCGTCTGATGCGAACTTTACGCTGACAGACAGTTACGGCAAAGCTGCAGAGGCTAAGGACGGCACTACATATGAGCTTGTTGCAGACAGGACATATACATATGAAGCTGTTGCTGATGGATATAACGGCATAAGCGGTACAGTCAAAGCCAAGGACGGCGATACTGTTAAAGTTGAGCTGACCAAGGAGACAGTCGCTTCCAGCGGAGAAATCTACGGCGATGCCAATGTGGGCAAGAAGAATACAATCACTGAAGGCGGCACGTACAAGCTCGGTAAAGATGCAGCAGGCCTGATTACTATTGATACGACAGAAAATGTAACAATAGTAGGCAGCGGAACAGCATCATCAGGAAAGTATGAGAACATCTACATCAAGTGCAGTCAGCCGGGCAGCAATCTGACGCTTGATAACGTATATATAAACGTTACGACAGCCAGAACAAACCTGATTGACTTTAACGGCAAAGATAATGTTCTTAACTTCAGCGGCACCAATATCTTAGAGCTTGATACCAATGCCAGCGGATATGCCATGATTCATGTCAACGCAGACACTGAACTTACAGTAACAGGCGGTACGGCATATCTTTACAAGAGTGAACAGGGCGCAGGCATCGGCGGCAACGGCGCAGCCGGCGGAAAATCAGGACAGACTGCTGAGACCAACGGCAAGATAACGATAAAGGATGCGAAGATATTTGCAAAGGGCACAAAGCAGGGAGCACTTATCGGAGCAGGAGCAAATGCAGGAAATCTTGAACCGGGAGCTATAATTATCGAAAACAGTGAGCTTAACCTGATTGCAAACTCAAGAGCAGCTGCTGTCGGCGGAAGTGCCGGATCGGACGGAGCATCAAAGGGTGCGGATGTAACGATTACAGACAGTATCGTGAACATCAATGTTGACTACTCGGGTGCAGCCATCGGAGGCGGCGGCTATAACGGTGGTAATGATTCTGACGGCGGCACGCTGAAGACAAGCGGCAGCTCGATCAGGACGTTTATCGATACCAATGCTGCAGAAAGCTGGGGTGTTGATGAACCGGGAGTACATGAAAACAAAGCCGTCACTGCAGATGTAACGGATGAATCCGGGGATAACGAACTGTATCTTGCAGAAATAGATACGACTGTTCTTCCGGATACAGACACGTATGAAGTCAAGGTGGACGGAAAGCTTGTATACTCGGGCGGACTGCACAAATATGCATTTGTCAACGAGAATTACACAAAGACTAATCAGTCCGGCATAGGAAGTACGATAGACAACTGGACAGAGACAGACGACAATTGTCTGTATATCTACATGACAGGCGAGAAGCATGATGTGACGGTCAACGGATACAAGGTAAATGTTGACTGGAATCCGCTGACAAAGACGCTCAAGGCTGATACGTCAGAAGATATAGTGAAGACGCTCTTCGATGACATCAATGTCAAGGATGACCCTGAGAAGATCAAGGAGCAGCTTGCGAAGGCAGAGGCGGCCTACGAAAAGCTTACTGATGAGCAGAAAGCAAATGTGGCATCCACAGTCGAGGCGAAGCTGAAGGAGCTCAGGGATTATGAGGAGCAGAAGGCTAAGAAGGATGAAGACATCCAGAAGACGACAGACAAGCTTGCGGGAGAAATCGACAAGGTGAATGCAGCAGGCACAGGCGATACATCGTCAATGATGCCGGCACTCGTGATTATGCTGATTGCGGCGGCAGGCGCAGGCACAGTGGTAGTGACGAGAAGAAGGAGACTGCATTAGTCTTAGGATTTCATACAGGCAGACAGTTCAGTAAGTTCGGAGAATCGTGATAAATTCGAATTAACGCAGCCAGTTCGGCAAGTGTGATAAATTCGAATTATCACAGTCGGTTCGGACAACTGTACTGAATAACTGAAAAACCAAAAGGGCAGGATGCCGGCAATATCAAGCCGGCACCCTGCCCTTTGCTGTATAAAAAATTCCTGCGGGCAGCACAG
>CAVECM010000057.1:0-13705 GCA_963614095.1 Bacteroidaceae bacterium | reverse complement strand
CGATTATTCCGATGTAAAAATTCTCAATACATCGGACAAGATAAAACAGAGCGGGGATAAGGTGACATTCAGCACAGATGCGGACAGAGTTTATTATCAGGGAACGCTGTCCGAGGTACAGCTGCCGTGGAATATTTCCATAAAATATTATCTTGACGGCAGGGAATATTCTCCGGCGAAGCTGGCAGGAAAATCGGGCAGTCTGAAAATAAAAATCAATATAACGAAGAATGAAAACTGCAGCGGCAGCTTTTATGATGATTACGCGCTGCAGACATCGCTGCAGCTCGATACGGAGAAGTGCAGCAATATTACAGCTGAGGGAGCAACGGCTGTCAATGCGGGCAGAGCAAGGCAGCTCACATATACTACGCTCCCGGGAAAAGGACTTGACGCCGAAATAACCGCAGACGTCAGCGATTTTGAGATGGAGGCGATATCGGTGAACGGGGTAAAGCTGAATCTTGATGCCGATATAGACACGAGCGAACTTGAAAGCAAGCTGCTGCAGCTGACGAGTGCGATAGAAAAGCTGAACACCGGTGCGGACACTTTACAGGAAAACTCCGGGAATATTCTCGATGCGCTTCGCTCTGTGCAGTCTCAGCTGTCGGGGAGCGCCTCGGCGATTACAGATGCATCAGACGGAGCCTCGGGGGTTGAGGGCCTGACAGCTTCATCGCATAATATAAAGAGTGCAGTTGACAGTATCGCATCAGGTGTATCCGATCTGCAGAAGGGACTCGGATATTCGTCATACAAAGCGGCTATGTCAGCAAACGATCTCGATATTGATTCACTGAAGGCCGGCAACGCTCAGGCCTCAGAAGCGCTTACCGCGCAGATTTCCACGCTTCAGCAGGCTCTTGCTCAGATCGAGGGAGTTCCCGGCAGAGAAGCGGAGGCAGAGACTCTGAAGGCACAGATTTCGGCGCTGCAGGATACGGTGAAGCTCCTGAACGCTGACAATGCGGCAATAAGCGGCATGGAATCATATCTCGGCACTGTATCGCAGGGGGCTGCAGAGCTGCAGAGCGGGACAGCCGAGCTGGCTGAAAAATATGAGATGTTTGACACAGGCGTCAGCGAAGCGGCGGACAAGGTAAACGTACTGGCCGGCGGCGTGAGCAGGCTCAGCACCGGTATCAGTACGCTGACATCAAAGTACAGCGAGTTTGATGAGGGACTTGCATCGTACGCAGAGGGTACGCAGGAGCTTTACACTAACACGTCGGGGATGGATTCACAGGTGCAGGAAAAAATAGATTCGATTCTGGATTCACTGAGCGGCGGTGACGATGAGGCTGAGTCGTTTGTTTCGGAAAAGAATACGGATGTTAAGTCTGTTCAGTTTGTGATTAAAACGAGTGCGATAGAAAAAGCGGACAAAGCAGATGTGAAGGACACAGCTGAAAAAGATAAAAGCTTTCTTGAAAAAGTAAAGGCTTTGTTTGAAAAATAAAAAACTCTGAAAAGCAATGGTATGTTTCTGAAGGGAATGCCTCCGGCAGTCGATTTTCAAGATTGGCTCCGGGGGCGTTTCTGCATATAAGGGGGTGAGTATGAGAGCAGAGCCCGCCGCGTCCGGCGGCAGATATTCATTATATATGCAGAGAGCAAAAAAGAAAGAGTGCGCAGCAGGACATCTATAGGCAAATTCATGTCCGCTCCGCACAGTGGCATATAGTAAAATTCTGTTGTTGAATTCACATTGCCGATCCGGCATGTGAAAAATCGGAGTATATTATCTATGAATAAATATACTGCACGGTAAAGCGGAATGTCAATGCTGATGTTGCCCGGACAACAAAAATGAATGATGTTTTTTTAAAAAACTGCTTTAGAATGGAAAAATCAGTAAAAATATGCCGCAAACATTGAAATAATACCCCGAATCGGCGGCCTCGGCAGAAGCTGTCTCTTGATTATGGAGAATACGGCAGATATAATTATCACATGGTAAAACTCAGCACGGTACACAGTCTCAGCACGGTACATGGTGAAGGGTATACCGTGAAAACTCAGTACGGCATGCGTCGGGCATGCATGATTTTAAGGAGGGCATAATGTCGTTTACGACTACAGACAGAGCTCTGGAGCTTGCAAAGGTGCAGAAGGGCTCCAGGATACTTGATATAGGGTGCGGTGATGGTGACGTTGTCGCATATCTGGCGGAAAAATGCGGTATGGAGGCCGAGGGCATTGATATCAATCTTGAAAAGGTTTCCGCGGCAAAGGAAACGCACCCCGGAATAAATGTGAAATTCGGCGACGGAGAGTTTCTCGATGATTATTCATCCTTTACATTTGACTGTATATTCATGCAGGATGTACTGGCACTTATAAAGCTGCCGGATGAGGCGCTTCATGAGGCGTACTGCGTGCTGAAAAAGGGCGGCAGACTGATTATTATCGATGACTGCTTCATGAATCCGGATCCTAAGCAGCTCAGAGCCCTGCACATAGAGGCGGAAAGACTCAGCCGCAAGCCGCGGAAGGAAGGAGACTGTGCCGATCTGCAGGACAGATTTGTGGACTTCAGACTGAAGCAGACGCTTTTTACGGAGCCGCTGATAAAACAGATAAAGGACCTGGGTTATAAGCTTATGGCATTCGAAACCTCAGAGACTACGGCATTTGAGGCTGCAGAAGAATCTGCGGATTCAGCCGCATCTGCGGAACAGAAGCTGTCTGCCGGTTCTGAAGCGGACTCTGCAGCCGGGAAAAAGCAGACAGCCGGCAAAACGGGCAGATTCCTGCTGGTGGCAGAAAAGCCGTTATAGTGCGCTTTACAGCAGGACACAGAATTCATACAGTGTACATAAAGGCCGCACGTGAAGCCGGACCGGAAGAAAACAAATGTGCGCTTTGCATAAAAACTTAACCCGGTACACATACAGAAAACATTCGGCACACATATGGAAAACACTCGGTGTATGTGCAGAAAACCCAAAACACGGAAAAACTGAACGAAAGGAAGCGAAAACAATATGTCAGAACAGTTATCATATTACGCAAGAGATCTGATTGAGCTGGGCGAGGATTTCGTCATAGCGAAGGTGGTTGATACTAAGGGCTCAACGCCTCGCAAAAAAGGTGCGGTTATGCTGATGAAGAAGGACGGCAGCACCATAGGAACAGTCGGGGGCGGTCTGCTCGAGGCAGAAACGGAAAAGCTCTGCAGAAAGACCTTTGAAACGAAGGAAAAAAGTCATATTTACGATTTTATTCTTGATGAGAAGCAGAAGGGTGCGCTGGATATGGGATGCGGCGGTGATGCATCTGTTCAGATTGAATATATCGAGGCAGCGAATCCGGGCGATTTTGTAAAGGAATTCAAGCTGCTGAGCACAGCATATATTTTCGGCGGCGGGCACGTGGCATACGCGCTGGAGCCGGTCTTAAGACATGTGGATTTCAGAACGATAGTAATCGACGACCGCGAGGAATATGCGAACAGCGAGAGATATCCGCATGCAGAGAGAACGATTGCGGTCGGCGATTTTGACAATGCTTTTGATGAAATAGAGACAGATGAGGACAGTTATATAATTATCGTCACAAGAGGTCACAGAGGCGATCTGAAGGTGCTCAGACAGGCGCTGAAGCACCCGGCGGCATATATCGGTATGATAGGCAGCAGACGAAAGAACAAGCTTCTTTACAATCAGCTTCTTGAAGAGGGTGTGACACAGGAGCAGATTGACTGGATACACGCACCTATAGGGATTTCTATAGGCTCGGAAACGCCTGAAGAAATAGGAGTCAGCATTGCGGCGGAGCTGATAAGTGTCCGTGCAGCGAAGGATGCAGAATAGAAAATAAGGACGCAGAGTAGAAAATATGGATATAAGCAGCAGATGTAAATACATGGAACCGGCCGGAGCGGACATAGCCGCGGTCATTTTGTCGGCAGGATATTCGTCCAGGATGAAAAGCTTCAAGCCGCTTCTCACGATTGGGGAGAAGACGGCGATAGAAAAGCTGATTGACAGTGTGAGAAGCGCAGGCATAGACAAAATAGTGACAGTAACAGGTTCCCGCCGGGAGCTGCTTCAGCCTGTTCTGCAGAAGGCTGGCTGCGCCGAGGCGTATAATGAGAATTACGATTCAGGAATGTTCTCCTCGATACAGGCAGGTATAAGCAAAGCAAGGCAGCTGTATCCGGACGCAAGGGGGTATATGGTGATGCCTGTCGACTGCCCTCTCATATCGGGGGAGACTGTAAGAAGCGTGACTGATAATGCAGACCGCGATGTATCCGGGATGAAATTTTTCGTACCGGTGTTCGAGGGAAAAAAGGGGCATCCGCTTTTTGTGCCGTGCGTATACGCTGATGAGATATGCAGGCATGACGGGACAGGCGGGCTCAAGGCAATAACGGATAAATACTGGGACAGAATGGTTAGAATTCCGGTAAAGGACGAGGGGTGCCTGCTTGACATGGACACGCCGGATGCATACAGAGAGCTGATTGAGTTTTATGAGAACGGATGCAGACGCAGGGACCTGCAGGAGCTGGCCCGCGGCAGAAGGATTGCTCTCGTCAGACATGGTGAAACGGTGCAGCACAGTGAGAAAATGTTTATCGGACAGTACGATGTCCCCCTGAATGATGACGGGCGCAGGCAGATAAGGGAAAGTGCCGAGAAGCTCGCTGCGGATTTTGCATATCCCGAAAAAATATATGCGAGTGACCTTTCGAGAACCATGGAGTCCGCTGAGATTATAAGATGTGTTTTCTGTGAAAAAAATAACAGAACCTCGGTATTATCTGCGGCTGATTCATTCACACAGTCAGGCATATTTTCTCAGAAGGAATCCGAGACATCACCGGCGGGGGATATCCGTATCGTTAAAGAGCCAGGCTTCCGTGAGATAAATCTGGGCAAATGGGACGGACAGCCGGTGAGCCGAATCAAGGCTGAGTTCCCGGATGAGTACAGACGCAGGGGCGAGGATATCTTCACGTTCAAGACCGGCAACAGGTCGGAAAACTTTTATGATATGCAGTACAGAGCCGTGAAGGCGCTCAGAACGATTCTTGAAAACGATGATTCGCCGGAAATAATAATCACTGCACACAGCGGTGTCATAAGGGCACTGGAAAACAATCTCAGGGGCACCCGGGTAGATGATGAGTGGATACCTCTGCCCAAAGGCGGCTTCAGAATTATAAACGGGTAAAGCAGTGTGTGAACACGGTGTGGATTACCTGCAGCCGTGAGGGGCGGTGGTGCAGGGCCGATAAAGCTGATTGTACTGCAGATTGTGCTCAGTGATAAATACAGATATATTTTGAGGATTACGCCGATAAAATCCTGCTGAAGAAAACTTTTTGCCGAAATTGCAAAAAGTTTTTTTGTGTTTTGAACCAAATCTTTCATATATATATGTGGTGCCAAACAAAGGTGCACACAAAAATTATTGGTTCCACGCTGATGGATTTTATAAAATTCATGTGCTATAATTCGAAGTGTACGGGTAAATTCCAAAAGCTATAGAAAACACATTGAAGCCCATATCAGAACTTCTCGGGCTCCAGCAGCCCATATGAAGGAACGAATGGGAAAGAAAGAGAGGTTTTTGAAATGGAAAAGAAGGGGAGGTCTTTGAACAGCATCAAGGTAATCCACGCCAAGCAGACAGCAGGGTGTGCTACCGAAAAAATGGCTGTTCCGGAAACCGTCTGTATTTCCATGGCTCAGCACATCGGAGCTCCATGCAAACCACTGGTTGCCAAAGGAGATTCAGTAAAAGTCGGGCAGAGAATAGGAGATACGGAAGCATTTGTAAGTGCACCGATTCACTCAAGCGTATCGGGCACGGTGAAAGAAATCTCGTCGATAAGGTCAATGACCGGCGGTGAAGATCAGGTTATCATCATCGAAACTGACGGGAAACAAGAGGTATGGGAAGGCATCGAGCCTCCGGTTGTTAATGACCAGAAGGAGTTCGTTGCTGCGATAAGGGCCAGCGGTCTGGTGGGACTCGGAGGAGCGTCATTCCCGACGCACATTAAATTCAATCCGAAGAACCTGGACGAGGTTGATACCCTTATCATAAACGGAGCGGAGTGTGAACCGTTTATCACATCAGACCACAGACTCATGCTTGAGGATACCGAGTATATCGTTAAAGGTATCCTGGCGACAATGAAGTATCTGAATCTGAAAAAAGCGTACATAGGCGTCGAGGAAAACAAAGCCGACGCAATTGCGAAGCTGAGGGAGGAAATCAAGAACGCAGGACATTCGGATGATATCGAAGTGGTGGTTCTTAAGGCAAGATATCCGCAGGGCGCAGAAAGAGTAATGGTCTATCAGATAACAGGAAAAGAGCTCAAAGCCGGCATGCTGCCTGCTGATCTCGGAATCCTGCTTTCTAACATCACGACCATAGCGTTTGTGGGTCAGTATCTTGAAACAGGCAGACCTCTGACAAGCAAGCGATTAACAGTAGACGGCAATGCGATAGCAGAGCCGAAGAATATTATTGTACCTATCGGGACAAGAATCTGTGATGTGGCTGCTGCATGCGGCGGTTATAAAGCAGAGCCGAAGAAGATCCTGATGGGCGGACCTATGATGGGAAGAGCCGTTTATTCTGATGGTTTTCCTGTCGTTAAAAACAACAATGCTATATTGATATTTGACGGACCGCAGGCAGTTATTCCGGAGGAAACAAGCTGCATCAAATGCGGTATGTGCATCAAAGCCTGTCCTTTCGGTCTTATGCCGGTAGCGATGGTGGAAGCTTATGAAGACAGAGACGTGGAAAGACTGCAGAAACTTGAAGTTATGCAGTGTATGGAATGCGGAAGCTGTTCATACATGTGCCCTGCAAGACGACCACTGAGCTTCACTCACAAGATGGCAAAGGGATTTTTGAAGGAGGCGACGAGTAAATAATGGAGAACAAATATCATGGTAATTTAGAAGTATCATCAGCTCCTCACTTAGTCGGTCCTGTAAACACGACTAAAGTAATGGGAACTGTGCTTATCGCCCTTATCCCTGCTTTCGCAGTGGGTATATACCAGTTCGGATACAGGGCTGCAGTGCTGACGATTGTATGTGTCGCAGCCTGCGTTGTATTTGAGTATCTCATGAACAAAATCATGAAAAAAGAACAGACTGTCGGAGACCTCAGTGCAGTGGTTACCGGCGTTCTGCTTGCATTCAACTTACCTGCAGGACTTCCTTACTGGATGGCCGTTGCGGGCAGTTTTGCTGCCATCGTGGTAGTAAAATATCTGTTCGGCGGACTTGGTCAGAATCTCGTGAATCCTGCGGTTACAGCCAGAATATTCATGTTCATAGCATTTGCCACTGAGATGACTACATGGCCGACAGCCAGAGGATCCGGCATTGATGCAGTGACATCAGCAACTCCGCTCGGACAGCTTGCAAGCGGAGGTATGGATGCCGTAACTGCTTCAAAGCTCGATATGTTCCTCGGAAATATCGGCGGATGTATCGGTGAAGTAAGTGCATGTGCAATTCTTATAGGAGGAATATTCCTCATACTCACAAGAGTTATCTCAGCTCATATCCCGGTAAGCTTCCTGGCTACAGTATTCGTATTAGGCTGGATCTGGGGAGGATTCGACGGTGCGGTATTCCACATCTGTGCCGGCGGTGTTATGCTGGGAGCATTCTTCTGTGCAACAGATTACGTGACATCACCTATGCTGCCTGCAGGAAAAATCATATTCGGTATCGGCTGCGGTCTGTTCACTATGCTCATAAGAATATTCGCATCATATCCTGAAGGCGTGTCATTTGCGATACTCCTCATGAATGTGCTGACTCCGTATATTGACAAAATAACTGAAAACCTTAGATACAGACAGCCTAAAAAGGCAAAGGAAGGAGCTGAGAATAATGGAAAACAGTAAATTCAGAGAACACGGCCTTCCTATAATAGTTCTGGTCTGCATATGTATCATTGTAACTCTGGCTCTTGCCGTAACGTACAGTGTTGCTAATCCGATCATAATCCAGAATCAGCAGAAGTCTGCTGACGAAGCAAGAATGGAGGTACTCCCGGAGGGAGACAGCTTCACGGAATATGACGGTAAACTGGTTGATGGAGTTATAGACTGCTATATAGCGGATAACAAGGCAGGCATGGCAGTGACAGCAGGTTATAAGGGCTTTGGCGGTACAGTCAAGGTTATGATTGGCATAGATTCAGAAGGAGCAATCACAGGTGTTACCGTGACCGAGCACTCAGAGACACCGGGTCTTGGTACAAAGGCTGCAGATCCTGATTATCTGACGCAGTATCAGGGTGTGACTGAGGTCGTAGGCGGCAGCATCAAGGATGACGCTGATATCGATGCCGTTTCCGGTGCTACTATCACATCAAATGCCGTATACTGCTCTGTGGAGGAAGCTCTGAAGCAGTTCAGCGAATGCGGGGGTGTTAAGTAATGGAAAATAACAGTAAACTTCAAATAGTAACAAAAGGAATTATCAAAGAGAACCCGGTACTGGTTCTTCTGCTGGGAACTTGTCCTACACTTGCGACAACTACCAGTGCAATAAACGGTCTTGGAATGGGCGTATCGACAATGGTCGTTCTTATCTGCTCCAACATCGTTATATCGCTTCTGAAAAATATAATCCCGGGAAAAGTAAGAATCCCTTGCTACATCGTAGTAATTGCAGGATTTGTAACTGTTGTACAGTTCCTGCTCAAGGCATATCTGCCTGCACTGGACTCAGCACTGGGTCTTTACATACCGCTGATTGTAGTTAACTGCATCATTCTCGGCAGAGCCGAAATGTTCGCTTCAAAGAATGGTGTTCTGGATTCCGCACTTGATGGTCTCGGCATGGGAATCGGATTCACTCTGGCTCTCGGACTGATGGGACTCATCAGAGAATTTCTGGGAGGCGGTACACTTTTCAATCTCCAGGTTGTTCCGGAATCGATTACTCCTGCAGGAATATTCATGCTTGCTCCGGGCGGATTCTTTATATTCGCAGTACTGGTAGCAGCTGTTAATTATTTCACAAAAGGCAAGGCAATAAAGAAGAAGGAATTCGGATGCAAAGGCTGCATGATGTCTGACACATGCGGCGGGATTTGTGATGAGAAGGAGGCTGAAGAAAAATGACAAGTATTTTAGCTATAATGCTTACAGTTATCCTTACAAGCAACTACGTGCTGGCACAGTTCCTGGGCATATGTCCGTTCCTCGGCGTTTCCAAGAAGCTTGATTCCGCAGTGGGTATGGGTGTAGCTGTAACATTCGTAATGGTACTCGCTACCGCAGCAACATGGCCTGTTCAGATATATATACTGGACAAGTTCAATATAAGCTATCTGCAGACAGTTGTATTCATTCTGATAATTGCAGCGCTGGTACAGCTGGTAGAGATGACGCTTAAAAAATATATGCCGCCGCTTTACAATTCGCTCGGTGTATATCTTCCTCTGATAACGACAAACTGTGCCGTACTGGGTGTTACTATCCAGAATATCACAGACGGATATAACTATATCGAATCACTGGTATGCTCATTCGGAGCCGGAGTAGGCTTCCTGCTTGCAATGGTACTGTTTGCCGGAATGAGAGGCAAGCTCGAAAAATGCAAAGGCATTCCTGAATGTTTCCAGGGAGTTCCTATCACACTGGTGACTGCATCGATTCTTTCCATGGCATTCATGGGATTCTCAGGTGTAGTTCAAGGTATATTCGGTTAAGGAGGTGTGCAAGGAATGACAACAATACTTATCCCTACTGCGATAGTAACAGCAATGGGTCTGGTCGCAGCAGTAATTCTTACTGTTGCGTCAAAGCTTATGTATGTTCCTGTTGATGAGAGAGTCGCAGCAGTAAGAGAAGTGCTCCCGGGCGCGAACTGCGGAGCATGCGGATTTGCCGGCTGCGATGATTATGCGGCGGCATTTGCAGAAAATCCCGGACTCAGCTGTTCGTTATGCCCTGTAGGCGGAGCGAGCGTAGCAGCTCAGATTGCCGGCATCATGGGATCGGAAGCAGGTGAAGCAGAGCCTCAGGTGGCAATGGTAATGTGCCAGGGAAGCTTCGGTGTTACAAGTCAGATTATGAAGCAGGACAAGGTAACCAGCTGTAAAGAAGCAAAGATGTTTTACGGCGGACAGTGGGCATGCCGTTTCGGATGTCTGGGTCTCGGAGACTGCTACAATGCCTGCAAGTTCGATGCGATAACCATAAACAACGGTGTTGCGAAGATTAACAGAGATGTCTGCGTAGGCTGCGGAGCATGTACGAATGTCTGCCCTAATGATATCATCAGCATGGTCAACAAGAAGAATCTCGTGTTTGTTGCCTGCAAGTCTATGGAAAAGGGCGCAAAGACAAGAAAGACATGTCAGGTTGGCTGTATCGGATGCATGAAGTGTCAGAAGACATGTAAGTTTGATGCCATAAAGGTAGAAAACAATGTTGCAAAAGTGGATCTCGATGCATGCAGGAACTGCGGCATGTGTGAAAAAGAATGCCCTACAGGCGCTATAGTCAATTACAGAAAGAAAAAGAAACCTGCTGTGAAAAAGGCGGCAGAAGAAAAGCCTGAGGTAAAAGCCGAGGCAAAGCCTGAAACTCAGCCGGAAGCAAAGACTGAGGCATAGCAGATAAATGCTGAAGCAGAAATAAATATTGAAGCAAAAGCAGATATAAAATCTGCATCCAAAAGATAAATGCCGAGGTCGGAAAATAAGGCTTCGGTGTCTGGAATCTGAACGTACGTATAAGCCGTGAAATACTGATATCCACTTCACAGTATTTCACGGCTTTTGTATTTGCATAGGTGCAGCTGTGTTCCTGCCATTCAAGCACCACTTATTCAGTTCTGGTTATTAAGGCACCCTTGTTCAACTCCATTTTTATTCAGATGCTCATTGTTCAGACATCTTCAGTTCAGACACCTTTAAAGGCAGGAATCAAAATCTGTTTTGATTATGAAAGTGTTCTTGTGAAAGTCTATCAGTCCCTCTGTTTTCATTTTGCCAAGTTCTCTCGAAAGGGAACTTCGGTCAAGATTCAGGTAATCAGCCATTTGCTGCCGGTCAAAAGGAATGCTGAATTCGGAACTGCCGTGCTGCAGGACCTGTGTGCTCAGAAACGACGTGATTCGGTCCCGGATACTCCTTGATGATGTGTGCAGATTTCTGATTGAGAGCCGGAGGCTTTTCATATTCGCTATATGCAGCAGATTACGCTGCAGCTTTATGATGATACGTTCAGGTATATTATCGAGTGCAGGATTTTCACTCACCTTGAGAAAAAGAATAGTGCATTTTTCGTTTGCGGCGACATCGACAAGCATGGGCTGGTTTTTCAGGCAGGCATAGGCCTCAGCAAAGACATCGTTTTTCATAGCCTGCCCGAGGATACGTCTGTTGCCCGCAAGATCGATATTTTCAATACGCACGCTGCCTGAGAGAACAAACCCCAGGCTGCGGACAATGTCACCGGCGCAGTATATGTAAGCATCCTTTTCAAAATCAGCGGCATAGCTGTTCATGGTGCTTAAAAGTGCATAGAATTCCTCTTCTGTAAAATCCCTGAAAAGCGGGCTGCTGCATATATCATCAAATTTTATGAAATTGTACATACCTTGAGCGGTGCATTCGGCCGTGCTTTCAGGCAGATGATGTGTGTCTGTTTTCATAGGTGCCTCCGTTATAAAAAAGTCGATAAAATATGAGAAAAATATGTAATTAATCTGCGAAAAATCCGGTGCGTTGCATCAGCAACCGAATCTATGTAAATAAACTAATATAATCCAGTTAGAAAGTCAAGCCGGATAAAAACAGGTCAGATAAAGTAAAAGTCAGATTGGGTCGGCCAAAATCAAAGGTACATCGGTCGAATCCTGGTTTCAGGCAAGAAGGGCACCGCAAGTGAAAGTCAAAGATATATTGTGCCGGACCGAAGCTTTACTGCATATATCAAGGCGTTTATGAATCTGAGCATATTATGAATCGTAATATATTATATGAGGGAGGAAACGTAATGGAGAAAAAGATTGAAAACGGGATGTTCTGTTATCAGTGTCAGGAAACAGCAGGCTGCAGAGGCTGCACAGTATCAGGCGTATGCGGAAAAACGCCGGATGTGGCTGCGATGCAGGATCTGCTGGTATATGTGACAAAAGGTCTGGCCTCGGTTGTATGTCAGCTGAGAGCTGAGGGACAGACTGTCGATAAAGATATCAATCATCTGATTACAGTGAATATGTTTATAACAGTAACAAATGCAAACTTTGATAAAGCAGTCATAGTTGAAAAGATAAAGGAAACACTGAAGGAAAAGGAACAGCTGCTGGCTTCTGTAAAAGACAAATCGGCACTCCCTGAGGCTGCATTATGGACAGGCAGTGAAGATGCATTCGAGGCAAAAGCGCAGGAAACAGGTGTGCTGTCAACAGAAAACGAGGATGTCAGATCCCTCCGTGAACTGATAACCTACGGCATTAAGGGATTGTCTGCATATACAAAACACGCCAATGCGCTGCTGAAGGACGATGAGGAGCTTGATGCATTCATTCAGAGCACCCTTGCAGCCACTCTGGATGATTCACTGACAGTTGACGAGCTTGTGGCACTGACGCTGGAAACAGGCAAATACGGAGTGCAGGGGATGGCTCTGCTCGATGAGGCAAACACAAGTGCATATGGACATCCTGAAATCACAAAGGTGGATATAGGAGTAAGAAACAATCCGGGAATACTTATTTCAGGCCATGACCTGAAAGATCTCGAGATGCTGCTTGACCAGACACAGGGAACCGGCATAGATGTTTACACACACTCCGAGATGCTGCCTGCACATTACTATCCGTTCTTCAAGAAGTATGAGAACTTTGCAGGAAACTACGGCAATGCGTGGTGGCAGCAGAAAGAGGAGTTCGAGAGCTTCAACGGACCGATACTCATGACGACGAACTGTATCGTGCCTCCTAAGGAAAGCTACAAGGACCGCCTCTGGACGACAGGAGCTGCAGGATATCCGGGATGCGGACACATCGACGGTGCATACGGTGAAATCAAGGACTTCTCGCCGATAATAGAGCAGGCGAAGAAATGCAGTGCACCTCAGGAAATAGAGCATGGAGAGATAGTCGGCGGCTTTGCGCATGAACAGGTATTTGCACTGGCGGATACCGTTGTTGATGCTGTAAAATCAGGCGCAATCAGAAAATTCTTTGTCATGGCAGGCTGCGACGGAAGACAGAAGTCAAGATCATATTATGCGGATTTTGCAAAGGCGCTTCCTGCCGATACTGTTATCCTGACAGCAGGCTGTGCGAAATACAAATACAACAAGCTGCCGCTCGGCGATATAGGCGGCATACCGAGAGTGCTGGACGCTGGTCAGTGCAATGACTCGTATTCGCTGGCGCTGATAGCACTCAAGCTCAAGGAGGTATTCGGACTCGATGATGTAAATGATCTGCCGATTGCTTACAACATAGCGTGGTATGAGCAGAAAGCAGTTATTGTTCTGCTGGCGCTGCTTTACCTCGGCGTAAAAAACATACATCTGGGACCGACACTGCCGGCATTCCTTTCACCGAATGTTGCGCAGGTTCTTGTAAATGAATTCGGAATAGCAGGCATCGGCACTGTGGAGGATGACATAAAACTTTTTATGGAATAAAAACAGCACAGAAGGCTGAATATTCAAGAAAAACAGAAGAAAGCT
>CAVECM010000056.1:0-13916 GCA_963614095.1 Bacteroidaceae bacterium | reverse complement strand
GATAACATATATATACAAAAGACTGATTTACGGAATAATCTGACGCGTTACAATATACTCGTAATAATCATTTCAGTATTTTCACAATCAGGAAAGGAAAAGAAGATGAAAATTGAAAAAGGATTAACGCCTCAGCAGGCACTGGACAAGCGTAAAATAAGATATGCTGCAACCGGTCTTCTCTGGGCAGCATTTGCAGCTCTGACATGGGCATTTCAGGGAAATCTGATGAGTGTTGCCGGAGGAATGTCACCATTTGCCAGCGCAGCATATTCAGCTATGTTTGTTGCTGTGGCATCAATAGTGACCGGAGCCATGCATGACTTCTTTGCAGGATGCTGGCTGATAATTGTAAATCTGCTGACAGGCAGGAGCCTTAAAGAATATCTGCGGCTCGGTACAACAAAGATAGGGAGCGTGATGATGCTTGCTGCATTTTTCGGAGGTCCGATGGCAACAGGTGCGAGCCTTATCGGCATCAATATGTGCGGACCTACATATGCTCTGGCGATAGGTGCTACATCACCTATAGTAGGAGCTATTGCAGGAAGAATAATGTTCAAGGAAAGAATGTCTCCGAGAGTATGGCTTGGTATCGTAATCGCCGTGGCCGGTGTACTTGTGGTTTCATGGGCTCCGCCGGAAGGAAATGATTATCCGTTCTTCTTTATAGGCATAATAGCAGCTATATTTTCCTCGATAGGCTGGGGACTGGAAGGCGTGTGCTGCATATATGCTGCAGATATGACAGACTCAGCTACAGCGTGCGGACTTTACAGAACATTCGGTTCATGTCTTATGACACTGGTTATCCTGCTGCCTGTGTTTGGGGGAATTGCAGGAGATATCGGATTTGGTTTTGATCTCATAGGAGAGGCATTCAGTGCCGGCACACCTGTTATATGGATAATAGTGGCTGCATTGGCAGGCGGACTTTCATATCTGTCGATATACAATGCTTTTCCAAGAGCAGGAGCGGGAAGATCCCTTACAGTCAATGTAACCTATTCTTTATGGAGTATTCCGGTAGGATATCTGTTCCTGGCGCTGGGCATAAGCAATTATTCCATAACAGGGCAGGCTATAATAGGATGTATTGTTATATTCCTTGGTGTTGTTCTTGTAATAGGAAATCCTAAGGATTTAGTTAAGCTCAGAGACAATTAGTCAGGAGGTTCGAGGATATGGCATTTAAATTACCATTAAAATTAAGAGTATTCGAATATATCACACAGGTGGATCATCCGGTGACAAGCATGGACGTTCTTGAGGCACTGAAGGATGAATACAAAGGAGAACGCCAGATGTGCTATTCGAGGATAGACAGCTATATGCAGGCACTTCTGGGAGTCAATATGATACGTGAGGATAAGCTGGAATTTAACGAAAACGGCGAACTGGAAGTATATTATGTTGTGACGGATTTCGGAAAAAGCAGGATGAAGTATATTCCTAAAAGATAGAAAGCCCTGCTTCTATCGGACAGCTGTACTGTTTATACAGGCTGCAGCATCTCGGGCAATTGGCATAAAACAGAAAATATATCTTCATAAATTGATAATGTAAATATAAAATTGGTAATGCAAACAGATAAAAGGCTGTCCCGTCGGATGGTCTTTTCTCTGTTTCACAGATTGCCGATAATATTAAGTAAAAACATTGATTTTCAAGTAAAAAACACTTGACTCTATAAGGAGGGAAAATGTCATGAACAGTGTTGACAAAAGAAATATGATGTACAGGCTGACGGGGGTACTTCTTATTCTGGCAGCTACAGTGCTGTGGGGAAGCTCTTTTGCTGTCAGAAAAGCTGCTATGACAGATATAGGACCGTTAGCGTTTAATGCGCTGCGCTTTTTTGCCGCTTTTATTTTTATGCTGATTGTGTTTTTCTTACGCAGGAGGTTCGCCGATAGAGCCGATAGAAATAAAGAGGTAAACAATGCCTTTGGAAAGCAAATGAAAGCCGGGATAATTATAGGGATGCTTTATGGCGTGGGATCCGTATTTCAGCAGCTGGGTCTTAATCTGGTATCTGCCGGAGAAACAGGCTTTGTTACCTCACTGTATTCTGTTATGGTTCCTGTACTGGCAAGAATTCTGTTTAAAACAAAAATACGTCCTGTTGTCTGGGCAGCAGTTGTTTTTTCAGGGATTGGTTTGTATTTTGTAACAGGAGGCGGAGTTACCGCAAACAGCGGAATGATTATACTGCTTATGGGTTCATTTTGCTTCGCGCTGCAGATTATAGCCATATCGAAATTTATTGAAGCAAATGATGCGCTTCTGCTTGTGATTGTACAACTGGGCATAGGTGTTGTTGTGAATCTTGCAATGGCAGTTATAGCCTCAGAGCCATTTGAAATCAGTATGGTACATGATGCAGTTGTGCCTGTTTTATATACAGGAATAATGTCTCTGGGAGTAGCAAACTTCTTTCAATTCGCAGGACAGAGCAGGGTATCACCGACAGTTACAGCTATAATATGCAGCTTTGAATCCGTCTTTGGTCTTTTGTTTGGAATACTGCTGCTTGGCGAAAGAATGACGGAAATGAAGCTGATAGGCTGCGTATTTATTCTTGCGGCAGTTCTGCTTTCACAGATTAAGATAAAAAGTAAAAACAGAGATATGGAATAAACCATATCTCTGCTGTAATCAATAATATGTAAAATTAATATATATGTTTACATCTGCATCATTTCAATGACCACTCCGAATGGATCCTTGAACATCATCCAGTAAGCAGTTCCGCTTGCAGCATCCGGTGTTTCCCAGCCCATCGGAGCAGCAAAAGGATGAATATCATATTCTGCCAGCTTATCAACATAGGCCTGTATATCATCAACAAGAAATGACATATGCTCTTTGCCGTTATAGTCAGACATATCTGAGCCCTCGAGCTCTCTGGAGTTTTCGAATTCAATCAATTCAACCTGGCTGCCGTCGGCACATTTGAGATGTGCAATCCTGTGAAGTACATCTCCAAGTCCCATAGCCCTCGTTTCATTAAAATCAGTTACCCATTCACATGGGCCGTCTGCTACTTCAAGACCGAGAACGCCGTTGTAAAATTCTATTGCTTTGTAAATATCTTCGACAACAACTCCTGCATGGACAAATCCTAATACTTTCATTGTAAATCTCCTTTCTGTGCTGTTCTGTGCGATTATATCTGATTATAAGCATAACCATTGGGAAGCCAATGGTTATGCTGTGAAATGAAATATCTGTTAATAACTTATCTGTTCCAGCTCTGCGAGAACTTCTTTCATGATTTCAGGATAATCATCCTTGAATATTCTGAACAGGGTCTGGTTCATATAGCTTGAATCCTCAGGTGTATCAGCAACAGCAGGCGCATATTTTCTTATAACTTCAACTGCTTCCGGAACTTCCATAGCTTCAAACAATCTGAGATTTGGTCTTACAAATTTCATAACTTTCACCTCCGACTTTACAACTTATAACTCGATAATAATTTTTGACGGTAATACACTTCTGTCCATAGCATGATCAAATGCCTGCTGACCTTCACTTAATTTGAATTTTTTACCTATATATTTTGTAACATCAATTCTCTTATCGGCAATCATCTTTGCAACTTCTTCAAATTCAGGCTTTGTATAGCCATAGCTGCCGGTAACCGCTTTTTCATCTTCAGTAAGGTCGTAAAGGTTAAGAGCTTCTCTGTCGCCCGGAACCTCGGCAACGATTACAGCAGTGCCGCCGTTTTTCATGCATACGATGTGCTCGTTGGCATTTCTTACACCGCCCTTGATGTCTATGTATGCATCATATCCGAATTCGCTGCTTGCAAGTTCCATCAGTTTTGTGTAGAATCCGGGCTCGTTGCAGTTAACGAAAGCATCGATTACTCCGCTGTCAAGGTACGGCTGTGCTCTTTCCAGTACAGCATCAGTAACTACTATTTTGCTTACTCCCTGACCGCGAGCAGTCTCGGCGAGAAGTCCTGTCAGTCCGCCGACTCCGCTTATTAACAGTTCCTGTCCGGGTTTAATCCCTGATTTTTTCAATGCGTGATAAACTACTGTTGTAGGCTCGATAAGAGCGCCCTCCTCGAATGTCATATTGTCATCAATTTTTATAACATTGTAAGGGGGTACCAGCTGATATTCGGCTGCGGCTGATGATCCGCCCGTTCCGCGGAATACAGTAGGACATAAATTTGTCAGGCCGGCCTTGCAGAACTCGCACTTATGGCATGGGTGGTTAGGGAACACTGCAACCTTATCTCCGGGCTTGATTCCTTCCATTTCACCGGGATCTATAACTACACCGCTGTATTCGTGACCCCAGATCTGACCCTCCATACTTCCGTCCATAAAACCATGCTTGTCAGTTCCGCATATTGCAACAGCATGAATTTCAACCAGTACATTTTTTCCGTCTGCCTTAGGTGTTTCTACTTCTTCATAAAAGATTTCACCGGGCTTACCCATTCTTGATACGTACATATATAAACCTCCTTCTTTTAATAACAGAACTGACAATTACACTTGTATCAGAGCAGCTGCAAAGCAGAATCGATTGTTAAATGTAAAAATTGCAGTTCGTTTACAATCATAAATATTTTCAGCTAAAGCCATACGGCTGTAACGATATTGACAAGGCAATTATAGCGGAGCTTCCGAAAAATCAATATATCCCAATGTATATACTTGAGGTAGCAATAAGTATCTTTCTGTACTTTTGAAGACAGTGAAAGCGCAGTGAAACAGCCCGACGGCAGTGAAAATCCGGAGATTACAGACAGGTAAGTCAAAAGAGTATATAAAGAATTGCGGTATCAGTTAATGAAGCGGTAATTTACCGGTTAACAGAGCAGTAATGATGATATAATATACTGAAGTATAGCATGCGTAATAAGCAGCCCGGCGGCACAGCAAAATAATAAAGCAAACTGATATATAAAAAGTAGACATAAGTATGTTTATCGGCGGCCTCTTTTATATAATAATATACCTGCAGACAGCAAAGTGAAGGACACGAATAAATCGCGTATTTTTTACAGTAATAAAAAGGAGAGAGGTTTTCAGGATGAAAAAAAACAGAGAAGATATGGTGGCATATATACAAAGCGTTAGAAATATGTACCCTGCTGACCTGCCGAAGGGCAGCGATCTTGTAAAGGAAGGCATGGAAATCGGAAAAACATTCGAGGCCGGCTATAACAGGTTTTGCCTTGAAAAGGGCTATGATAACCATTTTGAATACAAAAAGGCCTGCATGAAGGAGGGCAAAATCGTCTGGCAGATACTTCTGGGTCTCGGTACACTGGACGAGCAAGTCAAGGGCATCAAAGACATTTATGAATTCTGTCAGAGGCTGGATTTTGAAATGAACGTTATTCAGACAATTCCTTCACCGATAGTTGCACTTCCAAAGGAACTGAGAGCGCAGGCTCCGAAGACAACCAGCTATCTGCTTGATGATTTTGAGGATTATAAGAAGCATCTTGATGCAGCGCCGCTTGAGATTTTTTTCTGCGACCATCACATGTGCACGCCTGACGCAGTTAACTCAACAATAAACGCCATTAAAGCGGGATCAAGTCACGTAGGTGAATTTTCACAGTTCATATGGGATCATCCGGGATTCAACGATGATGTAAAACGATATTCCGATATGGTCAGGTCACTTGGAATCCTGGCATCCAAGAGAGACAGATTTTTTGCTGCTGAAAGTTATCTTGATGACGGATTTCCGGGATTCTGCATGGATCTTGTTTCCTATGCCGCATATGCAATGCTTGAAAAATATATAACGGTCGATTTATGCGGAGCCAGATATACGTGCAGTTTCGGAGGACTTCTTGCTGAATGCGAATCCAGAATGCCGCTTGCCATGGCACTGTCGGAGCTGCTTTCCGTTGAGGACCAGCCGGGAGTGTCTTATATCAACAGTTCTACCACAAAACAGTGGGCACATGATATAGATGCCAACTACGGGTTCTCAGCTCAGGAATTTCTTATTGAAATTCTGTGCGAGAGAAAATACAGAATGGGACTTGGCATAAACCCTGTTTCAGTTACAGAGGCATTGAGAGTTCCTACAACGCAGGAGCTCTGCAATATTCTTTCAGCAGGCATGAGACTGCTTGAGAATATAGAAGAGTGGGACAAGATAATAGACTGGAGCCTTTACGAGGAAAAAAGAGACGGCATTATAAAACAGGCAAAAATAATGTTCAATAATATTCTCGAGGGTTTTGAGGCTGCGGAAATTGACATAAAGGATCCTTTACAGTGGCTGCTTATACTCAAAAAGTTCAACAGAAGCAGTTTTGAAACCATGTTCCACCCAAGCGTTGACGAGTTTGGCGAGTTCAGACCGTATTATCCTACAGAACTGGGGCGTGATACAATGAACAAAAGGGATGCCATAATTCAAAGAATGGATACAGATGGTCTGAAAGGGGTTTTAAAAAATAAAAAAATAGTGGTGGCTTCAGCCGACACCCATACGTACGGATTAAATCTTGTCGAGGGAGCATTGAAATGGGCAGGTGCGGATGTTGTAAACGGCGGACTTGACATTGAGCCTGTGGAGGTTCTTGATATTGCCGACGAGGAAGATTCAAACATAATCGGAATAAGTGCTCATAACGGACAGGCGCTGGGTTTTGCAAGAAATCTGAAGGAGCTTGCAGCTACGCGTCAGAAGGACTATTTTGTATTTATGGGCGGAGTGCTTAACGGAATCCTGCCGGGGCATTCGGAGCCTTCTGATGTAAGCGGACTGATTGACGAGCTTGGCATACACGCCGATGATAATATTGAAAAAACAATAAGAAAAATTGCAGACTTATAGAGAATGTTGTCTGCATATACAGCGGCCGATGTCATAATGCAACACAGATAATTACAGATTGAAAGTTCATAAAAAGTATTTCCCGGGAACAATGGGAAATCAAGGTAAAAGAGCATTTGTGACAGTAAGAACACAGATGCTCTTTTGCGGTATGCGGCGGCTTGATTAAAATATTTTTTTATTCTTTGTATTTTTGTATAATTGACATAACAGGAGCGATTTGAATATGAAATATATATTAGGCATAGATACAGGAGGAACATATACCGACAGCGTGATAATCTGTGAGCATGACGGTCGTATTGCGGCTAAAGCCAAGGCTTATACGACTCATGATGAGCTTTCAGACGGAATCCGCAGCTGTATAGGAAAGATGAAATTCGAGGATGTAAAAAATATAAAAGAAGTGCATCTGTCGAGCACGATTGCTGTCAACAAAATACTTGAGGGCGGAGATGAAACCATAGGTCTGCTGCAGATAAACAAATGTGCAGAAGGAAACCTTCCGTGCAAATACAGATACGTTATCAGCCTGCCTCCGAACTGCAGCAAGGGGCTGGTGGAGATAAACGAATGCGATATGGCGGAAATCAGAAAAATGTTTTTCGGAAATGTGAATGCTGTAGTAGTGGCGGCACCGCCGTCAAAATACAGTGCAGATACGGAGATGTCTGCTGCCGGGATTATTGAGGAAAAACTGGGTATAAAATGCATGGGAGCCTCATGCTTATGCGGGGACGACAGCTATTATACCAAAATAATAAACGCAGTGTTTACAATGTGTCTGAAACCGGTAGTGGAGAGATTCATAGGCAGTGTAAGAAAAATTCTTGGAGAGTATGGTATTGAAGACAATGTTTTTATCGTCAATGCACTGGGAAAACTCATTACGTGCAGCGAGGCCGTGAATAATCCGCTTGAAACGATTTTTTCAGGGCTGGCGGCAAGTGTGAACGGAGGAATAGCATTAACCGGCGAAAAAGATTTTCTCCTTGTGGATATGGGCGGCACAAGTTCAGATGTTACGCGCATCATAAACAGAAATTTCAGGGAGATCAAAGGCGTTTCAAAGATTAATGGTTATGCTGTTAAAGAAAAAACCATGAATATTAAAAGTTACGGTGTAGGAGGAGACAGTTATATACGGATTACGCAGTGCAAAGACATACAAGTGGGACCTCGCAGGGCGATTCCGCTGTGTGCTGCATCATACAGATATCCATACCTGTATGATGAGATTGTGTCATATCGCAGGCCTGAAAATTACGAGATACTTACATCTCAGGAGATTAACTGTTATATTGGAATTAAAGGCGCGCCGTTAATAGGGTTAAACAGCATGGAGGCTTTAACAGTAAGGTATCTTACAGATAATCCCCATAATGTGATTTATATAGCTGAGCATTTTGGTACGGATGTGGATGCGCTGCATATGGACAGGCTTGTTAAGCAGAATGCAGTAAGGCTTATTTCTTTAACCCCTACGGATATACTTCATGCAGAAGGGCGGTTTAACAGATGGGACAGCAGAATTTCGCTGGCCGCTGTAACAAGAATCGCAGATGCTATGAGCATTGAAAAGAAGGAATTTTTAAAGATTGTTAATGAGAATATAATAAATGCGTTGTCGAAGGTATGCATGCAGGGAATTGCATCGTTTGAAGATGTTGAATTTGATTTTGATGAATGCAGCGGAGCGGAATTTATTCTGAACAGCTTTTTTGAAAATAAAAACAGACTTTTAAAAACGGATTTCAGCATAAAAAAACCTATAGTTGCGGTCGGTGCTCCTGCAGGAGCGTGGATGGACAAGGTGGCAGATAAAATGAAAACAAAAGCAATAATTCCGGAGCATGGAGAAGTTGCAAATGCGTACGGGGCAGCTATTGCAGCGCACAGTTAGAGGGCAGGTGAGAACATGGCATATATACTGGGAATTGATACCGGAGGAACTTATACCGACGCAGTTATTATTGAAAACACAACAAAAGAGATAATAAGCAAGGCAAAAGCCCGTACAACAAAATATGATTTAAAAATAGGAATAGAAACGGTCATTGACAAACTTAACATATCAGACCGAGGGCTGATAAAAATGGTATGTCTGTCTACAACACTGGCAACAAATGCGGTAGTTGAAAAACGAGGATACAAAACAGCACTTATAAGTATAGGCAAAGCACCTGCCGTAAATACACCTGCACAGTATGCATATACAGTTTCGGGAAAAATCAGTATAAAAGGCTGTGAAACAGAGCCGCTGGTCGAGGCCGAAATCAGAAAAACAGCTGCGGAGCTGAAATCAAAGGTTGATGCAGTAGCTGTTTCGGGATATGCGAGTGTCAGAAATCCATCTCAGGAAATCAGAGTGAGAGATATTGTAAAGGCTGAAACAGGACTTCCTGTTTTCTGTGCACATGAGCTTTCAGGGAATTTAGGCTTTGAAGAAAGAACGAATACTGCAATATTAAATGCAGGGCTGATTGGAATTGTAAGCGAGTTTATCGATGCCACAAAAGCGGCGCTGCGCAGTAAAGGCATTTCCGGAAGAATGATGATAGTAAAAAGTGACGGCAGTCTTATGGATGAAAAACTTGCAGCTGAAAGGCCGATAGAAACCGTTCTGTCAGGCCCCGCCGCAAGTATAACAGGAGCTGTGGCGCTTAGCGGTACTGCTGACGCGATTCTGCTTGATATGGGCGGAACTACGGTGGATATAGCTGATTATGACAATAACCGTATAAAAATAAGCTGCAGAGGAGCAAGAGCATCCGAATGGCGGACAAGCGTAAGAGCTGTTGCCGTTTCCACGTTCGGAATAGGAGGAGACAGCTGGATTCAGGCAGACAGAGGAATGATAAAAGCCGGCCCGGTAAAAGCAGAGCCGGTATCAAGAATAAGCTGCGAATATAAAGAGTATCTGAGAGAGCTGAAGATAATAGATGAAATGCCCATATCAAGCGAAAAAAAGATGAATTACAGCAGAGGGTGCATTTATACAGGGAAAGAGGACAATATATCAGGCAGGCCTCATACATATATGTATTTTGAAGAAAACAATATTCCGGTGCCGGAAGATATGCGCATAGTTGACATAACACCGACAGATCTGCTGTGCATAAAAGGTATTTATACCAGCGGCCTTGATGAGGAAGCCGCGCGAATCAGGCTGAAAATCATAGCAGACTATATAGGAATTGAAATTGATGAACTTGTCTGTATGATGACAGAAGAAGTTGAAAAAACCGTTTTCCTGGCTTGTCTGCAGAGCTTTGCTGATTTTTCAGGCCAGAACACAGAGCTTGGAGCAGAACCGGCAGCTGTTTATCTGGCAGACAAGATGTTTTCGGAAAAAAACAGCAGCTTTCTGGAGGTTGAGGGACAATTAAAAAAACCCGTGGTAGCGGTAGGTGCGCCTGTCAGAGCATGGCTTCCGCATATTGCGGAGCGGCTGCATACTGATATTATTATTCCCGAAAACAGTGAGGTGGCAAATGCAGTGGGAGCAGCGCTCGGATATATATATGAAAAATCAGAGGCGCTCGTAAGAAAAGAAAAAAGTAAAGATGAATATTCCCTGTTTTTACCATGCGCCAAAAAACAGTTTGCCGCAAAAGAAGAAGCCCTTGAGACAGGATTAAAAGAACTTGAGGAAGATGTACGATCAAAGGCTGTGAGAGCGGGATGCAGTAATCCTGAAATTACAATAGATTATGAAGATATATATGTGGACGCTTTCGGCAGCAGTGAAAGCGTTTATGTGGAAACAAGAATTACCGCGGAAGCGACGGGAAATCCGGATATATGAATTTCATTTCTGCGGTATCTTGTTCTGCATGTTAAAAAGGCTGCCTGCAGTTTGTAATTCTGCGGCAGCCGTTTTTTTATAGTATAGGGAATATCGATTTACAGATATTCAAGTATGTTTTATATGAGTTTCAGTTTTTCGAAAATCTGCTTTTGAGTTTTTATTTCCATTTTGCTGTATATGGAGGCAAGGTATTTCTTCACGGAAGGAACACTTATATACAACTCCGAGGCGATGTCTTCGTTCTTCTTGCCTTTGAGAACCTCTTTTATTATATCGAATTCACGAGGCGTAAGGTAATACTTTTCCTTGGCTTGTATAAGTGTCTGCTGGAAGAAATATGACAAATCATAAACAATCCCGCTGTATTTGATATTGCTGCTGTGATTCGAGTCAGTACGTGATGCCGGGAGTTTACTTACTTCAAGGAAAATAGGAGTGTCATCAAATTTGTATTCATCACAAAGTTTGTCCCTGCCGCTTTTATCAGCAGTAAGATTGCAGCACAGGCTGATAATCTTACGGGATATAATCCCTGAATTTTCGGATTCGATAGTTTTAAATTTGTTGTTTGAACGTACAATGTTCAGATTTTCATCTATAAGACATATGCCGGCGCAGTTATAGTTCTCCATCATAAAAGGAATTTCATTTGACTGGTCAAATTCCATATAGTTTTTGAATACATTTGATAAATGAGGCTGAAGCATCTTCGCCAGCATAAGCTCATTGTCGTTAAAATCAGATCTGCTGCCGCTCCTGTAGAAAACGAACAAACCAAGCAGTCCCTTGGAGCTGTTCAGATTGATGTTTCCGTCTATGGAGTAAATGCAGTCGTTCGGAAGGAGATAGTCCTGCCAGTATTCTGTTTGTGAGCGTTTTTCTGTATTGAAAAAATCAGTTGATTTAAATACCAGAGGATAGGAACGATCCAGAACGGGATAAGTATCATCCAGATAGCAGAAATATTCATTATATCTTTTGATTGAGTCCGATTTATCCTCCCAGTTTAAGGATATGGAAGAATGCTTTTTGTATCTGCCGTCGGAGGTTTTTGTGTAAAACACAATAGAACACCGGTCATAATACACAACATCAGTAAAAAGGTAAAGAAAGTTTCTCACTCGTGTATGAAGCGGGACATCGTCGTTGTATAATCCAACAAGAAGCTTGTTGAAGTTTTCGTACATAGTAAAAAGCTGAGCACTGGATTCCATCATTTCCATTACCTCCCAGTTAATTGTACAACACAAAATTACAGATATCAAGAAAGAAATTCGCTGATTGACTGAAACCCATATGCCGAAATGGTACGGGAAGTTTTAGCCGGTTAATTATACTTTAATTATCGCAATGTATTCTAAAGGATGTATTAACCCTGCTGAATTTTACTTATAATCGAGGAAGAAAACACAGTATAAGCAAATTTTTTAGGAGGTTAACATATGGCAGAAATTAAAGGTTTTAATGTTGTTGCGAAAATGCTCAAAGACGCAGGAGTTGAATGTGTATTCACTATTACAGGGGGGCATATTACTTTCTTATGGCCTGAATTAGAGAAGCTTGGAATAAAAGTTCACGCTGTAAGCCATGAGAGTATGGCATCCTACGCAGCAATGGGTTATGCGCAGGCATCAGGAAAAATGGGTGTCGTAATAGCAACGGCAGGTCCGGGAGTTACACATGCTATTACAGGTATTGTAGATTCCAATATATATGATGCACCGGTACTGTTCATCGGAGGTGCAGCGCCTGCTTCTCAGAATCTTGCAGAGCAGCTTCAGGAATATGATACACTCGCAGTTGTAAAGCCTTGCACTAAATATGCAAGAAGATGTGAGAATGCTGATCAGATTGCCAATTACCTTTCGGTCTGCATCAGACATTGCCAGGGCTTCAATCCGGGACCTGTATATCTTGAAATTCCTTCAGATGTGCTTCAGGTTCAGGATGTTGATGAAAGCAAGCTTGTTTACCCTGTAAACTATCTTGCAAACAGAAGAACAGGAGCATCACCTGAGGTCGTAGAAGAAATCGCTGATATGATTATTTCGGCAAAGAAGCCTGCTATGCTTATCGGCGAGGGCGTGCAGTACGGAGCAAGAGATATGACAGCGTTCAGAGAACTGGCTGAATACCTTAAGATACCTACAAGCACACTGCTGACAAACAAGGGTAAATTCTTCTCGGAAAAAGATCCTATGTTCAGAATCGGTTTTGAAGCAGGACTCAAAGCAGATGTTATTTTAGGTTTTAACTATGCAGCGGATGCCGAATTCGGACAGTGGTATATCAATCCGGACGCAAAGCTTATAAGTATATCAACAGACCATGACGATATCGGTCTTAATATGCCATGTGAAGTCGGCGTAGTGGGACACAGCGATGTTATAGCACGTCAGATTCTTGACTGTGTCAAAGAGAAAACACCGGAGAGAGAAGACAGAAGCTGGGCGGATTCAGTATGGGAAGAAGCAAAAGAAGATTTCCAGAGACTGTATGAAAATGATTTTACAAGCGATAGAGTTCCTATTCACCCGGCAAGACTGACTTATGAATACATAAAATTCCTCAACAGCGAAGAAGGCAGAGAATATATTCTTAATCCTTGCGGAGGAGATATCCTTGAGTGGACAAGAGTATACCATCGTATGCTTATGGATGACGCTGGTTCATTCCCAAGCAGATTCTTCCATGGAACAAAATTCGGCTGCATAGGTTCACAGCTTGGCGAGCTTACAGGTGTATGGGCAGCTACAGGCAGACCTATACTGCACGTAGACGGCGACGGCTCGTTCTGTGAGAATATGTCAGAAATAATTACATATGCCAAGTTAGGAATACCTGTAATAATCCTTCTGAGCAACAACAGCAAATATGAGATGATTGCATCAAGAGTAAGAGCTAAATACGGCGATGAGGATATGGTTAATATCGCGAATGCAATTGTGCCTGCAGGCGGCGGCAGATTCAAATACAGCGCACTTGCTGAAATAGTAGGAGGCTATGGCGAAGAAGTTGACAAGATTGAGGATATAGTTCCTGCACTTAAAAAGGCAGCTGCAAGAGGCGGTATATCAGTTATAAGCGTGCATACAGAAGCAAATATGGAGGTTATTTCACCGATTACAGCTTCATTCTATACTGCTATAGAATAATAATTAACATAAATTCCACCCTTTTTAAACATATGATAAGCATATGATAATATAACACGAAAAAGGGGCTGTCGCGTTAACGAGCAATGAATCATTAACGCGCAGCTCTTTTTTTC
>CAVECM010000055.1:0-14003 GCA_963614095.1 Bacteroidaceae bacterium | reverse complement strand
TGATGGTTATGTGTATGCAAATGCGCTTCAGAAAGCAGATTATAGTCGCTTAAAACTGGCTGAGGTGCTTCAGAAAGCAGATTATAGTCGCTTAAAATTGGCTAAAAATGTAAAATGCATCAAATTATACAACTAAATCATATATAAAGCACTGTAGTTGTAATTTTTTCAGTGCTTTTGCAAACAAGGGGTCTGCACAAGGGAAATTCGGAAGGATTTTCATCCCGAAAACCCTTGTTTGAATACGCACAACCTCTGAAACCCATTGGATTTTGCAACTATTGTTCATGAATATTAATTTAGTTGTAAGTTTTCTGCACTTTTTTATTTTGAGCATGTTTTTTCTGAGGGTTTTTATGTGATTCGTAAATTTTCTGATTTATAACGCCGGTAACATTTTACCCGACCCATAAAACATCTATTAATAATGCCGGTAACATCTTGCCCGACCCGTAAGAAATTCATTTGTAATGCCAGTAACGTACCGCCTGCTCTGGTTTCCTTGCGAGCAATGTTCGGCATTTAATTTTCAGGTAAAGCTATTCCATAAAATTGCGTTGATACTTCATCGGTACATCCTGTCGGGTGTAACAATTCATTTCATGTAATTCCCGGCAGATGCTTTGCGGGCATATAAATTTTACTGACCGGATTTGTCAGGGATGCGGATATAGGATTTCTGTTTCATGCATATAAAAAACTAAAAAGGAAGCAGAAACGCCACAATGACAACACAAAAAAATCCTAAAATGTAAAAAAACGTAAATTGTTTGAATCCGTTAGGGTTCGTACGATTCAGAAAGGGGCTTGGCATGTACAGACAGGAATTGCTGCAGAAATTTGTGAATGAAGAAATTAAACGTACGGGGGATTTAATTGAGAAAATGGAAAAGCGGCTGAGACTGCTTCCGGAGGGCTCTCTGTTTCTGAGGGATGAATATTTGAGCAGGGTGTTTTATCAGAACGGCAAAAAGCATATCGTCTCAATCCCGAGAGGATACAGAAACCGAAAATCACTGATAAGTGCTTTACAGGAAAGGCAGTATATTCGCAGAGCTCTACCTGTACTAAGGAAATATCATAAAAAATGCAGAACGTTTCTGGACGGGTTTGAGATATATGACCCACAGGAGATTAAGCGGCGGATGGCGCCTGTTTATAAAAGCTTCGACTGTAGTTCGATTTGTCTTGATGGTGATGTGGATCCGGATTTGTGGGTACGGAAAAAATATGTAAAAAACAATGCATATCCGGAAAAACTTATTTATTGTTCCGAGGGAGGCCTTTACACACGCTCAAAAGCTGAAGCAGATATAGCGACTAAACTGGAGCAATACGGTCTGAAATTCAGATATGAGGAAATGCTGTTCCTGAAAAACGGAAAAGCTGCCCCGGATTTCACGGTGATCAGTAAACACCAAAGGAGAGTGAAATATTGGGAACATCTGGGAATGATGGACAATCCGGATTATGCAGTGAATGCAATAGAGAAATTGTGCCGCTACTCGGACAGCGGCATAAGATTAGGTGAGAATCTGATAATAACATGGGAAACGAAAAATAATCCGCTGCGATTTGAGCAGATTAATGACTGTATAGAGAAATTTCTTTTGTGAAGCTTTTGAAAAACTCGCTTGCAGAATCAGAGCTTGTTCATATATATGTTAACTTTCTGAAATAATCCTGCTTAACAACAAAACGGGCCCGTTCGAGCGCGCTGTCTGTTATCCGTGCTGTATATATGACAGAAGTGATTATTTTGAGGTGTGCCCGGCGGCGAACCGGCATGATAAAAATATATAAATTTTCTCACAACCTTCAATTTCTGCAGGGAAATTCATGTTACTATAAAAGCCGGAGGCAAGGCATTAAATTTTTTTCACAG
This sequence comes from Bacteroidaceae bacterium, assembly GCA_963614095.1. Classification (GTDB taxonomy): domain Bacteria; phylum Bacillota; class Clostridia; order Peptostreptococcales; family Anaerovoracaceae; genus Lentihominibacter. The sequence continues at coordinate 12,118 of CAVECM010000055.1, read as the reverse complement.
AACAGACTGCGATATGATATTATTGGATGTAAAGCCTCCTGAAGCAGATGGGTTCAGGCTGGGCCGCATGATGCGCAGAAAAAAGATTGAGCATGATGCCTCGAATCCGCAGTATACAGAGACAGTAAGGGAGCCGGATACAGGCTCAGGGTGTAAAATGGATAAATACGGCAAACTTGTTTCAAATACAATGCTGCTGAGTGTGGGATCGTTCGGTTCAAAGCTGCTGGTTTTCCTGATGGTGCGGTTTTATACCGGGTATCTCACACCGGCAGACTACGGTACGGCAGATCTGATAACACAGACAGCGACACTGCTTATTCCGCTTGTCACGCTGGGAATCACGGAAAGTGTGTTCAGATTTGCGGTTACGGGGTCCGATAAGAGCAGGAAAAGAGTGTTTTCTGCGGGGTTTTACATTATAACCGGCGGATGTGCGGTAATGGTAATGTTCGCACCGCTCCTATGTCATGTAAAATCCATAGGCAGCTACACGACACTGATACTGTGCTACACGGCAGCATCAGGATATCACACCCTCTGCGCACAGTACGTGAGAGCTCTGCAGAAGGTGAAGCTGTATGCAGTGCAGGGGCTTATAAACACAATGCTTGTAATTGTGCTGAATATCCTGTTCCTGGCGGTTTTCGACATGGGAATATACGGGTATGTGATGTCAGTGATAATCGCAGATGCGGCGGTGACGCTCATACTGGTATTCAGAGAAAAGCTGTGGAGGCACATGGTGCTCCGTACCGGCAGGGCGCTTGCGAAAAGGATGCTTTTTTACAGTGTTCCGCTGATTCCGACAACAATATTCTGGTGGATTATGAGCGTTTCGGACCGATATATGATAAACTGGTTTATAGGTGCGGAAGCAAACGGTATATATGCGGTGGCGTACAAAATACCGACGATACTGTCGATTGTTTCAGGAATATTCATGGATGCATGGAATATATCGGCGATTTCGGAGTCACAGAGCGGCATGTATGAGCACGGGCGCTTTTTCACAAAGGTATGGGGTTCGTTCATCGCAGTGATGTTTATCGCGGCCTCGTTCATAACCGCGGCGGCTCCGGTTCTGATAATGCTGCTTGCGGACGAGGAGTATTACACAGCGTGGCAGTATATGCCGATACTGGCTCTGGCGATAGTGTTCACGGCTTTTTCGTCATTTATGGGCAGTGTATATGTTGTAAAGAAAAAAAGCGTGCTGTCGTTTGCGACATCGGTTGTCGGTGCGGCAGTGAACATAGTGCTCAATCTGCTGCTGATACCGTCACCGATGGGAATCTGGGGTGCGGCGGCGGCCACTCTGGTAAGCTGCGCGGCTGTATTTGCAATAAGGGCGGCAGATGTGAGAAAATACATATTAATAGATATGCAGATACGCAGTATACTGCTCAGTCTGCTGACGGCGGGATGCCAGGCGGTGCTTGCGGTTTTCATGTCTGAAAAGGCACCGCTGTACTGGATGCTGCAGGCGGCGGCATTTGCGCTGATAATATTTATAAACAGAAAGACTCTGAAGCAGGGGATTGGAAAGTTCACAGAACTGTATGGAGAATGGAAAAAGAAAGTTAAGGTGTAAAGGATAATGATAATCAATATGATACACGGATTCTGCATGGCACTAGCGGACAGTGTTCCGGGAGTATCCGGGGGGACAATAGCTTATATAATGGGATTTTATCAGACTCTCGTCGATTCTGTTCACGATTTGTTCGGGAAAGACCGTGAGAAGAGAAATGCCGGAGCGAAATATCTGGTCAAGCTCGGCACGGGATGGGCGATAGGCTTCATTTCGGCGATGCTGGTGCTTGCAGCCATGTTTGCAAAGAATATTTATTTCATGAGCTCGCTGTTTCTCGGACTCAGTGCGGCGGCACTGCCGTTCATAATTTATGAGGAGCGTGAGGTAATCAAGGGGAAATACCTGAATATCATATATTCACTGATAGGTTTTGCGATAGTCGCAGGAATGACGATACTGAAAAACAGCGGTCACATAGGATTTGCGGTGAATTTTCATGACGCAGGACCGGCAGAGTTTATTTATCTGTTCGCTGCGGGTCTGATTGCGATTACAGCGATGATTCTGCCAGGCATTTCAGGCTCGACGATGCTGCTTATAATGGGTGTATATCTGCAGGCTGTGCAGGCGATACATGAGATACTGACGCTGAATTTTTCCTCACTGCTTCCGATGATATTTCTCGGACTGGGGATACTCGCGGGAATCGTTTTTTCTGTAAGGCTGATAAGCAAGGCCTTCAAGCGCTTCAGATGCCAGATGGTGTATCTGATAATAGGGCTTCTTATAGGTTCGTTTGTTGCGATTGTATACGGACCGACAACACTTCCGGAGGCGCAGCCTGTGATGGATCTGTCGAATTTCAGTCCTGCGGGGCTTATAGCGGGAGTTGTTATTCTGGTTGCGTTTGAACTTCTGACCGGAATGCAGAAGAAAAAGATTGACACTGCCGAAGCTGCCGGAGATATGGAAAATACGGATGCAGATTCGACCGGAGATATGGAAAACACAGAAACGGACCCTGCCGGAACAAAAGCGGAGGAGATCAGATAATGCGCAGTCAGGCGGCGGCAGATCTGCGGAAGTATGGTAATCAGCTTGATGTATATGATACAGAGCTTGTGGATGTGCCGATGAAGATTATCTTCGAAAATATCTGATGTCTCTATTGAAATGCAGAACGTAAAATTATATACTTTACTTGATTAAATTTCAAAAGCAGAGCAGGAGTCTGAAGCGGCTCCGGGAAAGGAACGGTAAGGCTATGAGATACGAGATAAAGGGCGAGACACTTCCGGTTGCAATCTGCCATCTTGAACCGGGTGAAAAGATGATTACTGAAGGCGGCGGGATGTCGTGGATGTCGCCGAATATGCAGATGGAGACAACAAGCAACGGAGGAGTAGGCAAGGCACTGGGCAGAATGTTTTCAGGTGAAAAGCTTTTCCAGAATATATATACGGCTCAGGGCGGACCGGGAATGATAGCATTTGCATCAAGCTTTCCGGGCTCAATCAAAGCCTTCCGAGTGTCACCGGGAAATGAAATGATATGCCAGAAGGGTGTGTTCCTTGCGGGAGAAATGGGAGTGCAGCTTTCTGTGTTCTTTAATAAAAAGCTGGGAAGCGGACTTTTCGGAGGAGAAGGATTTATCATGCAGCGCATAAGCGGGAATGGGATTTTCTTCGGAGAATTTGACGGACATATAGTCGAGTATTCCCTTGCGCCGGGGCAGCAGATTGTTGTGGATACAGGTCACCTGGCTGCAATGTCAGCTACGTGCCAGATGGATATACAGGCCGTACCTGGAATGAAAAACAAATTCTTCGGCGGTGAAGGCCTCTTTAATACGGTTGTCACAGGTCCGGGAAATATCTGGCTGCAGACTATGCCGCTTTCAAATGTTGCGGGCGCACTCAGACCTTATATGCCGACAGCAGACTAAAATGTCTGCATGATGCGGGAAATTATCAAATACAAGAAGTATCATAAGATAAAGATGCAGCGGAGGCAGGTATGGACAGCAGAGTAAAAGAAATAATTGACAGAAGCAGGAAAGTGGTGTTTTTCGGCGGTGCAGGCGTTTCGACCGAAAGCAATATACCGGATTTCAGATCGGAATCGGGCCTTTATAAAGCGATGAACGAATACGGGTATTCTCCGGAGCATATGCTTTCACACACGTTTTTTATGCAGCATACGGAAATGTTCTTTGACTATTACAAGAATAATCTTATTTATCCCGAGGCGATGCCGAATAAAGCTCACAAGGCACTTGCCGAACTGGAGAAGGCCGGTGTGCTGACATGCGTGGTGACACAGAATATAGATGGTCTTCATCAGAAAGCCGGCAGCCGTAATGTATATGAGCTGCATGGATCTGTTATGAGAAACAGCTGCATGAACTGCGGCGAGCATTATGACCTTGAATATATAATGGATGAGAAGAATTGCGAAAACGGCGTACCTAAATGCAGCAAATGCCATGGCATAGTCAAACCTGACGTTGTGCTCTATGAAGAACAGCTTGACAGTGATGTGATTACAGGCGCAGTGAACGCAATCAGCAAAGCGGATACGCTCATTGTCGGGGGAACGTCTCTGGTGGTATATCCTGCAGCCGGTCTGATTAATTATTTTAATGGTGAAAATATCATATTGATAAACAAATCACAGACAGGGTATGATGACAGAGCAACATTGATAATAAACGATTCGATAGGGAAAGTTTTAGGAGACTGACTGCAGTGAAGACAGGCGGAATAATGCCGGAAAATGATAAAAAAAACACAAACATCCGTTGAATAATGCATCGCAAATATGCAGAAAATTTATAATAACAGCATAAAAACGTTGGAATTTGAACACTGCAGCAAAGATGCGCAAAAAAATCGAAAGTTTGAGAAAAAATTAACAATATTCGGGTTTTCATTCCGTTTTTTTTGTGTTATAATCACAGCAAGTAAGGAACGGAGATAAGTTTTAAACGATGAATTTATTACTGGTAAACGATGACGGCATAAATGCAAGAGGAATACATGAACTTGCAGAGGCGCTTGCTCCGGATGCAGCAATATATGTATGTGCACCGGATGGGCAGCGCAGTGCCAGCGGGCACGGCATAACGGTTTCGCAGTATATAACTGTGCAGGAAGAAAAATTTGAATGCGCAGAGTATGCATTAAGCACATCGGGCACTCCTGCTGATTGTGTAAAGCTCGGCATAGAGATTTTTGAAAAGCAGGGTGTTAAGATAGACATGGTTTTTTCCGGAATAAATCACGGAGGCAATCTCGGCACGGATACACTGTACTCAGGGACTGTTTCGGCAGCCATTGAGGGGAGCATATGCGGAGTGCCGTCTGCAGCTGTTTCGGTGAACAGTCATCAGGCTGAGCATTTTGAATATGCATGTCATCTTGCAAGAGAAGTAATGAATAAAGCATATGGCAGATTTTCACCTGAAACAGTGCTTAATATAAATACTCCTAACCTCCCGATGGAGGAAATACGAGGGCTCAGGTATACGACTCTCGGCAATCGTGAGTACAAGAATTTCTTTTCACTTGCAGATATGGGAGATGGAAAAACGGGATATCGCTATACCGGTGAGCCGGTGATATATGAAGACCTTCCGGAAACAATAGATGTGATGGCGATGCAGAAGGGATATGCCAGCATTACGCCTATTCATCGGGACTTGACCTCATACAGGATGGTGGAGGAAGTCAGAAAATGGAGGATAGAATAATGGGATTACTTACAAAGGATGATACAGTATTTGTTGCGATAGATTTTCAGGAACGTCTTGTTCCTGCGATGAACAACAAGGAAAAACTGATAGATAAAGCCGAAAGACTTGCAAAGGGAATGAAGGTGCTGGAGATACCGACTGTAGTTACACAGCAGTATACAAAGGGACTCGGAGCAACTATCCCTGCGATGGCAGAGGCAATCGGAGAATTCGAACCAATAGATAAGCACACATTCAGCGCTATGGAGAATGAAGCTTTCACATCCAAAATCAGCGAGCTGGGAAGAAAGAATATCGTAGTATGCGGAATAGAGGCTCATATATGCGTGCAGCAGACGGTGCTCCAGCTGATGGAAGCCGGATACAATGTATATCTTGCTGCGGACTGCATATCGTCAAGAACAGAAGAGGATAAACTCTGGGCAGTGACAAGAATGGGAGAAGCAGGCGCAGTCATAACCACATATGAGGCTGTACTGTACGAAATACTCCGTGATTCAAAGGCAGATGCCTTCAAGGCCATTTCTGCAATCGTAAAATAGTGAAAATATATATATTTATATTTAATCAATACTTAACTTAATGATTTAAGGAGGAAATTCATTATGAGAGATGTTGTAATTGCAAGCGCAGTAAGAACTCCAATCGGCAGTTTCGGCGGCAGTCTTAAAAACACTGCTGCAAGAACTTTAGGAGCAATCACAATCAAAGAGGCTATCAAAAGAGCCGGCATTGATCCTGCTATGATTGATGAAGTTGTTTACGGATGCGTACTTCAGGGCGGACTCGGACAGAACGTTGCAAGACAGGCAGCGTTAGATGCAGGAATCCCTAAGGAAGTTCCGGCTATGACAATCAATAAGGTTTGCGGATCAGGATTAAGAACAGTTTCAATGGCTGCTCAGATGATTAAAGCAGGCGATGCAGACATTATCGTTGCAGGCGGTACTGAGAACATGTCAGCAACAGGTTATGCAATCCCTACAGCAAGATGGGGAGCAAGAATGAACGACAACAAAATCATCGACATGATGACAAATGACGGTCTGACTTGCGCATTCAACAATTATCACATGGGTATCACTGCTGAGAACGTAGCAGAACAGTGGGGAATCACAAGAGAAGAACTCGACCAGTTCGCAGCAAGCTCACAGCAGAAGGCTATCGCAGCTGTAAAGTCAGGCAGATTCAAGGATGAAATCGTACCGGTTGAAGTACCGCAGAGAAAAGGCGATCCTATCATCTTCGATACAGATGAATATCCGAAGGATGGCGTAACAGCTGAAAGCGTTGCTAAGCTGAGACCTGCATTCAAGAAGGACGGCGTTGTAACAGCAGCTAACGCATCAGGAATCAACGATGCAGCAGCAGCTCTTATCGTAATGTCAAAGGAAAAGGCTGATGAACTCGGAATCAAGCCGCTCTGCACTATCAAATCATATGCTTCAGCAGGCGTTGACCCTTCAATCATGGGTGTTGGACCGGTTCCTGCATGCAGAAAGGCTCTTGACAAGGCTGGACTCACTATCGACCAGATTGACCTTATCGAGGCAAACGAAGCTTTCGCAGCACAGTCAGTAGCTGTAGCAAGAGATCTCGGATTCGATATGAGCAAGGTTAATGTAAACGGCGGAGCTATCGCACTCGGACACCCGATCGGAGCATCCGGCGCAAGAATCCTCATCACTCTTATCTATGAGATGATCAAGAGAGACGCTAAGACTGGTCTCGCTACTCTCTGCATCGGAGGCGGACAGGGAACTACAGTTATCGTAGAAAGATAAGCCATCTTTGAGATGACAGACTCAGAGTTTTACGATTTAAAACTTAATATGAAAACAAAAGCGCAGCATATCGATTGCTGCGCTTTTTAAATGGAAGGACTGAGCATAGCGGCAGGCAAAAAACGTATCGGCGGAAATATTGTCTGCGCCATTGCATTTACAAGTATAGTTAGGATATAATGGAAAAGCGGGACTGCGGCGGAACGCAGTCCTGAAAATACTGAAAAGCAAATCAGGCAGAATAACAATTTGGCCGGGTACAGCTGCACAAATTGAAGTTTTATCCCGAGGCCATCATTAACATCACAAAAATAAAAAACATAATTCAATTACTTAAATATCAAATATTAAAATCAAATATTAAACTCAGGAGGAGCGAAATGGCTGAAAAAACGGATGTTAATAATTTTATCCATAACATAATTGATAAGGATCTGGAAGCGCAGAAATACGGAGATAAAGTACACACGAGGTTTCCGCCGGAACCGAACGGATATCTGCATATCGGACATGCTAAATCAATCTGCCTTAATTTCTCGACAGCAGAGAAGTACGGCGGCAAATGCAATCTCAGATATGACGACACGAATCCCGTTAAAGAGGACGTGGAATATGTGGATTCCATCGAGGAAGATGTAAGATGGCTCGGCTTTCAGTGGGAGAAAAGGCTGTGGGCATCCGATTATTTCGATGAAATGTACGATTGTGCACTGACACTGATTAAAAAGGGCAAGGCATATGTATGCGATCTGAATGCAGATCAGATCAGAGAGTACAGAGGCACACTCAAGGAGCCCGGAAAAGAAAGTCCGTATAGAAACAGAACGGTTGAAGAAAACATTCGTCTTTTTGAGGAAATGAAGCAGGGCAAATATGCCGACGGAGAAAAAGTTCTCAGAGCGAAAATCGATATGGCATCTCCGAATATGAACATGAGAGATCCGGTTATCTACAGAATAGCACATACAGAGCACCACAACACAGGAAACAAATGGTGCATATATCCTATGTATGATTTCGCACATCCGATTGAGGATGCTATTGAGGGTATTACTCATTCGATATGTACCCTGGAGTTTGAAGATCACAGACCTCTTTATGACTGGGTGCTGCAGGAAATAGGCAAATGGCCGACACCACCGCAGCAGATTGAATTTGCAAGGCTCAATCTTACAAACACGGTGATGAGCAAGAGATATCTCAAGGCTATGGTGGATGAAGGTACGGTTGACGGATGGGACGATCCGCGAATGCCGACCATTGCCGGAATCAGAAGAAGAGGTTATACTCCGGAGGCGGTGCGCGATTTCTGTGAGAGAATAGGCGTCTCGAAGGCAAACAGCACAGTCGATATAGGACTGCTGGAGCACTGTGTCAGAGAAGACCTGAAGCAGCAGGTTCAGAACCGAAACGTGGTGGAAAATCCTATAAAGGTTATAATTACAAATTATCCCGAAGACATGACGGAAGAAATGGAAATCGAAAACAGCAGAGAAGTTCCTGAAATGGGCAGCAGAATGGTTCCTTTCAGCAGAGAGCTCTATGTTGACGGAGACGATTTCATGGAAGTGCCTGTAAAAAAATATTTCAGGCTTTTCCCGGGAAACGAGGTCAGATTCAAGGGCGCATACTTCATCACATGCAATGAAGTTGTCAAGAATGAGGACGGAAGCATTAAAGAGCTGCTGTGCACATACGATCCGCAGACGAGAAGCGGCAGCGGATTTGAGGGCCGTAAAGTAAAGGGAACGATACACTGGGTAGATGCACGAACAGCTGTAAAAATAAAAATAAGAAACTATGATTACCTTATGATTGAAGACGAAAACGGTGAAAATATAATGAATCCTGATTCTCTGAAAGAAACCGAGGCATATGCTGAGCCGGCTGTTGCGGAGGCAAAGCCGGGAGAAAGATTCCAGTTCTTCAGAAAGGGCTATTATATTGCAGATGCGAAACTCACGAATGACACAGAGAAGGTTTTCAATAAGATTGTAGGACTTAAGAGCTCCTGGAAAAAGTAAATATACAGAAATACAATCAGAACAGCACAGCAAAAGAGGAGAATCAGATGGATTATTACAAGGCATCCCTTGAGATGCACGAAAAAAACAGAGGAAAAATGGCCGTTGTAAGCAAGGTCAAGGTTGAAACAAAGGACGACTTATCGACAGCTTATACACCGGGGGTTGCAGAACCGTGCAGAAAGATACACGAAAATCCTGAGGATGTATATAAATATACAAACAAATCAAATATAGTCGCAGTTGTTTCAGATGGCTCAGCGGTCCTCGGACTCGGAAATATAGGCGGTCTGGCATCAATTCCCGTAATGGACGGAAAATCGCTTCTGTTCAAAGAATTTGCGGGCATAGACGCATTTCCGATCTGCCTTGAGACTCAGGATGTAGATGAGATTGTAAACATAGTGAAAAATATTGCGCCGACTCTGGGCGGAATAAACCTTGAAGACATTTCAGCACCGAGATGTTTTGAAATCGAGGAAAAGCTGCAGGCACAGGTGGATATTCCCGTGTTTCATGACGACCAGCACGGAACGGCGGTAGTGGTTTCGGCTGCGGTTATTAATTCTGCAAAGCTCACCGGACGTAAATTCGAATCGATGAAGGCGGTAATCAACGGTGCGGGGGCGGCAGGAACTGCAATCGCCAAGATGCTGATGAATCTGGGAATAAAAGATATCGTTGCATGCGACAGCAAGGGTATCCTTACGCGGGACAGAGCAGATCTCAATGAGGCTAAGAAGAGGCTGGCAGCTGTTACCAATAACGAGCAGATAAAAGGAACGCTTGCAGATGCGGTAAAGGGAAGAGACCTTTTCATAGGCGTGTCAGCGGCAAGAGTTCTGACGCAGGATATGGTAAAAACGATGAATGATAATGCCATCATATTTGCGATGGCAAATCCGGAACCGGAGATTCTGCCGGATCTTGCAAAGGAGGCAGGTGCCGCTGTAGTCGGAACGGGACGCTCCGATTATCCTAATCAGATTAACAACGTTCTGATATTCCCGGGACTCTTCAAGGGGGCGCTTGCTGCAAGGGCAAAGCGAATAACTGAAGAAATGAAAACGGCTGCGGCATTTGCACTGGCAGGCATAATCAAAGACGATGAGCTGTCTGCGGATTACATAATCCCGAGTGCATTTTATCCCGGCGCAGCGGACATTGTTGCAGAGGCTGTAAAAAACGCCTGGCATGAATAGACTTTGCTGAGAAGAAAAACCCGCATAGAGCAGGATTCCTGTTTTATGCGGGCTTTTTATATTCAGATGAAAGACACGGCATTGCGGTGTCTATTTCGCCTGCTGTTCGGCATCGTCCTGTATATTCTCATTAATGCGCCTTTCTCTTTCCTCGAACCATCTTAATACAAAAATCTGTATAATACCTGCAAGCGGGACAGCCAGGATCATTCCGAGTATGCCCCCGAAATAACCGAAAACACTTACTGACAGCAGTACCGCAAGCGGATGAAGACCTGTTGATGAACCTACGACTTTCGGATATATAAAATTCGCATCAATCTGCTGTATTGCGAAGAGAATGACAACCGCAAGCACCCCATGCCAGAATCCCTCGGTGCAGAAGCCCATCAGGAAAGCCGGTATCATTCCGATTACCGGACCGAAATAAGGGATGATATTGGCGATGCCTGCAAAAATGCCGATGAACACAGCTGCCTCCAGCCCCATGATGGACAGACCGATTGAAGAAAGAACGGCGACAATCAGAGCATCGAGCAGTGCGCCGCGTATGAACTTTGAGAGGACCTCGTTAACTTCATGCAGCGTTTCAGAAAGAGCATCATGTCCTTTATTAGGCATTATCAGGTGCAGAAACCTGTGCCACAGATTAAGAAACAGATTCTTGTCTTTCATCAGATAAATACTGATGATTATACCCACAAGTATATCGAGCAGACTGCCGCTGAAATTTTTAAAGAATGATATAACTGACGATGCATTGATATTAGTTCCGATCCACTGCATTACAGCATTGGTGACATCAGTTAATTTATCGGAAAGCACGCTGCTTGGTATATTAGTAGTAATCCATTTCTGGAAGACGCTCTCGTATTTTATAATACCGGACATGAGATCGGAAAAGGTGGCAGGCACATCTCCTACAGATACTCTGCCCAGAATCATGGCGGCAAATCCGTAAATCAGCGCTATAACAGCTGCAGCGACAAGCAGGTATGTCAGCAGAACACTGAGCAGATGCTGCATACCGCGTCGTTTTCCGGCTTTTACAGAATCATCGGGTGTTTTGATAACCCTGCATAAGAATTTTGTATCAATAAGCTCAGCCAGAGGATTAAGCAGGTAAGCAAGTATGAGTCCCAGAATGAGAGGCCAGAAGGCATCAAGCAGGGTGGCGATAACTTTATATATGTCTGAAGTGACTGCATTGAAATTTTTAATGATAAAATACATGAAGCACAAAAGAGCAGCGTTGAAAATTATAAAAAAGCTGCCTTTGATAAAAGTGTTATCCTTGAGGAATTCTTTAAATCTATCCATATATACCCTCCGTGAACAGCTGATCCGACTGCTGAAGCAGACAATTTAAATAAAAGCGGCATACATCTTATTCAGTCACTGATAATATCTGCCGATGTTCAAAGATGAAACCGAAATGTCGGCTGCTGCAGTATACAGAATTGCTGTCCGTATTAATAAAAACTGTGTGTAAATATATTGGTCTGAATGTATCAGGCGAATTTTATAAACCGATTATATAATAAAAAGGGCACGGTATCAACTTAATGCGGCACGAGAATGTGGATTCAGATACTCACTCTGCTGCTTATGCGTACTCAGATACCGGTACCGCTGCTTATGCAGACTCAGAATACGGATACAATTCTAATGTAAAGAGTGCACTTTGCACCTATCCGGGCTTATGTGAACAGCAGAAATATAAGGAATATGCAAAAAGACAAAGCAAAACACAAAAAACAGTAAAAAAGGTGTTGACAGGGGAGCGGATATCTGATAATATAAACAAGCTGTCGCAG
>CAVECM010000054.1:0-14050 GCA_963614095.1 Bacteroidaceae bacterium | reverse complement strand
TCAGCTTCCCATATGTGTTCAATGGGAACTGCATTAAATTTATTCTGGCCTGGCTCGCAGCTGACTGTCTGATCAGCCGCGGGCCAGGTGTTTTATGCGGCAAAATACCAAAAGGCGCCTGTCTGCAGCACAAATTTGGTAAAACAGAAGCTTTTATGCATGCTTTTGTCAGCACAAATACCAAAATCAGCTATTCAAGCTGCACATTTTGGTACATTTTCCATAATAAATCCTCTTCTTCCAGAAAAAAACTGCCAAAATCGCATATATAAAATGAGTTTTTTGGTAAAAAGAATCCCCTCAACGGGGGAAAATCTCAAAAATGTACCAAAACAGCAGAGCTTAAATTCGAATTTTGGTAAATGAAGGCGCCGTATACAAGTGCTTCTGCTGTTTTTCAATCAAATGTATTTCAATCAAAATATCAGGTTGACAAAAAAATCGGCAAGGCGTAAAATATACAACAGGTTGTATATTTTCGTGAACGTGCTCCTCTGCGCATAAAATCGGCAGATGTACACCATTCAGCAACAGACTCAGAATTCTGTGCTGCCGCATCGATTGTAACCACAGCAGCGGTTAGGACTGCAGTGCAGATCAGGACTGCAGCACTGGACAAAGCTGCGGCACCCGGCATCGTTCAAAGCTGACGAAGCGCAGGGCAAACCAGCGCCGGCCGAGGCTGAAGTGTACTGCAAAGCACCCCCGACAGGAGCTGAAGTGCGCTGCAGTACCTCGCCAACCGGAGCTGAAGTGCGCTGCGAAACAGAGATGAATTTTAGAACTGAAGCTGCATCAGATATTCAAAACAATAATAAAACGGAGGTCTTAATGGATGCCATAGAATTCCGGATTGAACGGCTTATTCTTAAAGCCGGCAATGCACTGAACAACATACGCACAAAGGATTTATCGGATAACAATCTGACATCTGTACAGTCTGAAACTATTCTGTTCTACGCTGCAAACGAAGGCAGCAACATCAAGGATCTGGCAGCTCATCTGAAAATCACGCATCAGGCTGCAAGAAAGCTTGTCGTTAAGCTGAAAGAAAAAGGAATCCTCGAAACAGAGATTTCCGCCGGTGACAGAAGAAACACCTGTATCCGCCTTACAGAAGGCGGCTCTGCTCTGTGCGGCAAATTAAAAAAGAAAGGCACCTCGAACGGAGAAATTCTGCTCAAGGGGTTTTCAGATGATGAAAAACAGCTGCTTGCTGAATATCTGGCACGCATCGAAAAAAATATAACCGGAAAATAAATCCCTTGCGAGGTTCTTCACACGGATTTTTCAATCTCCCTGAATCGGCAATCAGCCGTTATGTCAACCTTTTGGTCAGACACTAGGCAAACGGATTTTTACATAAGCAAACAGATTTTTACATAAACAAACTGCTCTTTTCATAAATCGGCAGATTTTTATATAATAAGCGAAACTTTACATAATAAATAAATCTTTACACCGATAAAAGGATTTTTATATAAACAAGTGAATCTTTACATAATAATACGGAGGCTTTTATGGACAAAGGTACTGTCAATCGTTATCTTTTATTTCTGATGGGGCTGCTCTGCAACGGATTTGGGGTGGCGTTCATCACAAAATCTGCGCTCGGAACCACGCCGATCGCATCAATACCATATACATTATCACTGATTATGCCCGGGCTGACGCTGGGTAATTTTACGATTATCGTGAGCATGATTCTGATTTCACTGCAGGTCATTCTGCTGAGAAAAAACGTTAAATGGATAGATATTATTCTTCAGGTTCCGATTACGTTCCTGTTCGGCTATGTCATCGATTTTTCCATGTGGATTCTGACCGGCTTCAATCCGTCGGCCTACATTGTCAAGCTGATATCGCTGCTCGCAGGATGCGTCATTATTGCTGCAGGTGCATTTCTTGAGGTTAAGGCGGATGTCACGATGCTGCCTGCTGACGGCTTCACGCGTGCGATTACTAAGGTCACCGGCTGCCAGTTCGGTACCGTCAAGCTGATTACTGACTCGTCACAGGCTGCTGTTGCTGTCCTGCTGGGGCTGATTTTTCTGCAAAAGCTCGCGGGCGTGCGTGAAGGAACGATTATCGGTGCGCTTTTAATCGGCAACATAATAAAAGCCATAAACACAGCCGCCGACAAGGCAGCAGAATTTATGGCTGATCGGGCTGCAGATTCGATTGCCGAAAACACTGCAGAGGCCGGAGAGTAAATTTCACTAATGCAGCAGGCAATGCTCGCAAGCGCCGGTATGTAAAGCTCGCAGGCGCCGGTATGTAAAGCTTGCAGGCACCGGCGTATAAGGTCCGCAGATGCAGATGCAAGTGCCTGCGCTTCGCTGACCGGTATTTCAGGCAGAGTTTCACACAAAGCGAACTTCCACCCAAAGGCAGCTTTCATTCGGGCCTGCTGCTTCATTACAGCGAATTATTCACAGCAAATTATTCTATCCTATATCAATACGGAAAATATTCATCACATCCGCATCCGGGCATGAGAATCTGAAATCACCGTTCTGCCCGGGCGGCAGCGTGCCGCCGTATCTCAGAATATCTATATACGGAAAGGCAACGTGCATCACCATCGGACACAGCTCGCCGCGCTGCGTATCGAAGTCAAAGCTGTCTCCGATTTTATGACCCCTGTGACATGCACACTCGCCCTTTTTATCCACAAGTGTCAGTGTAATCCGCGGTTTTTTCATATCATTTTCTCCTCGTTTATTTCTGCCTGCTGATAAAATTCAGTATATGCTCTGCATAGGTCTGCGCCATGGCAATGCTGTCCCAGAAACCGTTGTGGCTGGCGCCCTCCACATTCACATATTCCGCATGACATCCCGTCAGACCGGCACGAACCTGGTCCTGGTCCGCCTGCGTGAAAATATTATCCTCAGTGCCCCAGAGCACCAGAACATCGCCCTTTATATTTCCTATAAAACCGCTGCTGTCAAACTGCAGCAGACCATCCATGAGATTTCTCCACGCGACAAGCGGCATCTGCTTTACATGCTCAAACTCCGCCGTCCGCAGGGCCTCAGATTCATTGCCCATAGCCGTCCACTCCCGCAGAAAATCCTCCGGAAGCTCCCCTGTGCAGTTATCCAGACCGGCAAATCCATCCCCGTCTCCGTGCTTCACTCCGAGAAGAACAGGATTCGAACGGCAGTCCACAGCCGTGTCTATCAGCGTATAATCCGCAAAAGACTGCGGCTGCTTTACAGCAAGCACCTGCGTGATCAGCGAGCCGAAGGAATGCCCTGCGGCATGAATCTGCTGCAGACCGAGCTTGTTAATCATATCGATAATATCGTCCGCGATAAGCTGCGCCGTATAACCTGCAGCCCCCATGTCAGGCTTGTCCGTCATCCCGTTGCCGCGATACTCAACAATATAGCAGTGACAGCCGTTCTCGGCCAGAATCGGTGCAATCTGTGTCCATGTCACGCACCCGTCTGTCACTCCGTGAATCAGCAGCACCGTTTTACCGTCTTCCGGTCCGCATTCGTAATAAGCCATCTGAATTCCGGTATCGAGCCGGATCATTCTCTTTTCCCAGTCAACCCCTGCACAATCATAATAATTTCTGCTCATAAATACACCTTATAGTCAAGTCGGAGGCGGTGTCTGACCGCCGTCCTCCCGCAGCACCGCGGGCAAAGCCTGCGATGCCGCTGCACCGCCGCTCATACCCGCAGCTGCGTTTTTTACATTATTAAAAATTATAAACTGTCGGTGAAGCACCTGCGGCTTTAAGGCAGAAATCCGCATTGCCGATCATATCGGGCGCGATGCCCAGCACAGATTTCAGCTCACGGTTCATATGGCTGAGATCCGCATAGCCGCATTCCTGCGCGACCATTGTTTTCGTCAGATCTCTGTCCCGAAGAAGCATCGTCACCGCACCTCTCGCGCGAACCAGCCTGCACATTTTTTTCGGAGAAAACCCGGTGTATTCCTTAAAAATACGCTCGATGTACCTCGGGCTGTAAATCAGCTCCCGGCAAAGCATTTCAATGCCTACACTGCCGCCGCTGCTGCCTATCATCTGCATCGCATGCTGCACCATTTTTTCCTTGTATTCATCCATATCGCATAAAACCGCAATATATTTCTTCGCCAGCTCAACTCTCTGCAGAAAATCCGTTGAACGGCGCATCGCATCAATAAACTTCCACTCGCGGCTGTTCAGCTTAAAATCGCACTGCTCATCCATAAACGAAGTGATATCGCCCATGATTCCGGGTGAAAATCTCCCGGGCAGAAAACGTATGCCGAATATATAATCGCTTTTCTGGAACTCCATTGAATAAAGAGTGCTGATTGTGCCGCATACCGAAATTCCTCTGCACGACCCGTTCTGAAATGCCAGCACGACATCGACGCATCCGTCCGGAATCACAGGAATGCTTACCTCTGATTTTTTAGGGAACACCTCATAGAACATCGCTGCATAACGATGCACAGAATCTCTGCGTGTCGTGTAAATCTCGCGATAGTTCAAATCCCTGCTGTAATATCCCGGCTGGCAGCATACAGTATGCGAATAACATGTGATTCTGCCGGCGTCCTGTCCTTCCAGCAGATTATGCCGGTTTTCACCGCCGTTATGCATGTTCAGCCTGTCCGGCCGGTATTGTCTTCTCTGCAGCATGATTCCGGTGCACCTCCCTTCATATGGTTCTATTATACCATATGATTCCGTGTTTTGATGAATCAGGCACAATTTAACTGCTTCGCCGCTTCAGCGGCGGCGCCGCACTCTGCTGTCAGTCTGCTGCAGCAGCACCACACATCAAAAGACGCAGCCGCTTCAGCTTCCGTTCAGCTTCAATTCAGTTTACTTCATCAGGAACGAAACGATATACAGAACAAGCGTCAGCACCGTCAGAGCGCTGACTGCGATTTTCCATATCTTGTATTCCCTATCCATCTTTGCTTTTTCTGTCTCCGAAGGAATATCCTCCGCCAGCATCTCAGCCTCCTTAGCCTGCTGAGCCTTGATTTCCTCTTTCGAAACACTTCTCTTTCTCGCAAAGAGATAGAAGAATGCCAGGCTGCATGCCGTGATGATAAATCCGATGCCTACATGTACCCAGCCGCAGCTCCACATCATGAGTGCATATATGATAATACTGCTTACTGTGGAAAATACAGGCCACGGTGCTTTGTACGGTCTCTTCAGCTCCGGCTCTTTTCTTCTGAGCTCCCAGAACGAAATAAATCCTATGATATAGCACCAGAACAGCGAGCAGATGTTAATCTGCGCAACAAATGCAATCGAATTTGTCAGAATCAGCAGGAATGCAACAATACCTACTGTCAGAATTGCGATATACGGCGTTCTGAACTTAGGGTGCAGTTTTCCGAATACACGCGGCAGACATCCGTCCAGACCCATCTGATAGATATATCTTGACGGTGCTTCGATTCCCGGGTTCATCGTGGAAAAGTCGCCGCCGAATGCTATTCCTATGCAGAGCAGCACAATCGGGAAGCCCATATATCCTGCCATCTGCAGACCCTCTGCATACGGTGCCACTGCATCAGCCAGCATGCTGTGAGATGCCGCAGGCACGAGCCCTGCCAGGAACCACTGGAACAGCGCATTTACAATAAATATAACGAACGGAGCCAGAAACAGTGCTCTCGGAATATTAATCTGCGGATATTTTATTTCGCCGCCCATGCCTACGCATGTTTCAAATCCTGCATAGCACCACCAGATCCATGTCAATACTTCCATCCATGACTTGAATCCCGGGAATGTTGTCAGAGTTTCCGGCAGATAGTTTGAAAAATCGATGTTGTGAACCATGAACAGCATCCATACAGCAGATACCGACCAGAAGAAAAATACAAACGCATTCTGCCATCTTCCGGACAGCTTCACACCGCGGTAATTGATGAACACAAACAGGAACATCAGTATCGCTGCTATAATGCGGTTGTCAACGGTTACTTCCAGTCCCAGTCCCTTGAAAATCCATGAGAAATAGTTGGAAAACGCAAGTGATTCGGTTGAGCAGCACGCTATCAGTGCTATCAGGTAGTGCCATGCCGAAATATTTGCTACCGGCACGCTGATTGCTCGCTTCGCGTAATTGTATGTACCGCCCGCATACGGCAGTGCTGCGCCCATTTCCGCATACATCAGTGCAGGTAAAATGCAAATCAGAAGTCCGATAAATGTCAGCAGGATGATGCCCGCTCCCATTATGCCGACGCAGTTCGCACCGGTCGTGAACAGCCCGACTCCGATGACAGTACCCGTTGTGATGGTTATGCCTTCCCGCATACCCAGCTGTCTGTTCAGGGTTACTTTGTTGGATTCCATGTGAATCGCCTCCTAAATGTAAAATATATTGATTAAAAGCGTCGGGAAAACAGACTGAACAGCGCATTATAAAAAACGCTGATTAGTATAATTTCCCACTTATAATTATACTTTCTGTATTTTTCAGGAGATAGAACAAATACGAACAAGCAGACGGCAGTCCCCCCCACCGAGGGTACCGCGTACTGTTTGACATGCCGGTAAAATACGGAAATCTGCCGGAAAGCAGACGGCGGCACCTTCCGGTACCGCCGTCTGCAGTTATTGAAATGATATGAGAAACAAGATAAAAATCTTTTATGTCATAAATTATATGTTATATGGACCCGAAACGGCCTCGAATGCCGCTTCAGACCGGCTGCTCAGACTCACAGAATCGGCAGATCCGAGCTGCATGAAACACAAATCTAAACGTCCCTCGAATGCCGGCCGGTAATCTGCTCCGCATCCGGTCCCGCAAAGCATTAACCTTCGTAAATCACTTTGCCCTCGGAAATCGTCTGAACGACCTTAACCTTATAAATATCCTTCGCAGGCACCTCGAATATATTCTTTTCGAGAATCACAAAGTCAGCACATTTTCCGACTTCAATCGAGCCTGTGATATCCTCCATCTGCAGTGCATATGCATTGCCCTTTGTGAAAATCTCAACCATATCCTCTGCGCTCAGCTTTTCTTCCGGTGCCAGAACAAGACTTTCATCATCAGGATCCTCGTCAATGCCGACTCGCGTAACACCTACCTGAATTCCGCGCAGCGGCGCAGGAATCGGAGTTACATTATAATCACTGGCGCCGCCGAGTATCACGCCGGCATCCTTAAGGCTCTTCATCGGATATTCATGATATGCCCTCTCTCCCAGATAAGGCACCTCGATATCCTCAAAGAATCCTCTGTATTTGAAATGCCAGTACGGATTGGTAACCGCCGCCACCTTATGCTCTGCCAGTCTGTGGTAATCCGCCGGATCGACAACCTGCAGATGCGTGATCACCGGACGTCTTTCTCTGCCCGGATTTGCAGCCTTTGCAGCATCAATCGCATCGAGCGTCATGGCAGCCGCAGCATCACCTATAGCATGTACATGAATATCAAAATCCAGTTCGTCCACCTTCCTGCAGAATTCGTTGAGTGCGCCGGCCTCCCATATAGGATCGCCCGTATACGATTCCTCACCGTCATAAGGTTCCTTCAGATATGCGGTTTTGCCTTCAACTACGCCATCGGCAAAAATCTTCACCTGATCTATCTTGAACATGTGAGAATCAACTTCATCCCTTATTCTCACGAAATCATCGATATGCTTGTACGAATCAATCTCTGAGCTCTTGAATGCGCCTCTGATCTTGCAGATAAGCTCACCGTTTTCGTTAAGCTCCTTTATGGCATCGATGGCTGCCTCTTCAGGGTCGAGCACCGGATCCAGTATCGACGTCACGCCATAGCGCGCCAGGTCCTTCTGTATCCACTGCACTGCCTTCTTGTAATGCTCTTTTGTGAACACCGGGCGTACCCGGTCAATCAGTGCTATTGCTGCAAATTCGCGCAGTGTCCCTGCCGGTGTGCCGTCCGGCTCTCTCTCGATGATATTCCCCGCAGGAACAGTCGTATCCTTGTCGATTCCGCAGATTTCCATTACCTTTGTATTCACCCATACAGAGTGCTTATCGTGCGACCACATGAACATCGGCTTGTCGCTGCATATTTCATCCAGCAGCTTCCTCGACGGTCCCTCGGAGCCGAAGAACGGGTTTTCCCAGCCCGCACCTTCATATACAGGAAGGTCCGGATTCTCTTCGACGAATTTTCTTATCGTTTCCGTGTAAAAATCTGCAGATTCCGCTCCGAACAGCGATATTTTGAACAGGCTGTCTATCGCTCCCCACGTGACATGCCCGTGTCCCTCTATGAATCCCGGCAGCATCATTTTCCCGCCGAGGTCGACAGTCTCTGCCGCCTCGACAGTCTTTGCCTCTTCATTACTGCCCACGAATGTGATTCTGCCGTCCTTTACAGCCACGGCCTGCGCCATGCTTTTTTTATCATCGACAGTGTATATCTGTCCGTTTATATATAAGATGTCATTCATATGGCATAACCTCCGTGCAAATCTCTGCACATAATGCGTTTTACATAATCAAATTTCACATAACAGATATCTTTCGTATGTTTTCTGTTATCTGTGTTTTCTTGTTCAGTACGTGTGCAGAACTCTACGTTATCTGTATTTCTTGTTCAGTACGTGTGCAAAGCCCTCTGTGTTGTACTCTCTGCCCGCGCGCTTGTTTTCCAGCTGAACATAAAGCTTCTTGTAAACGTCCTTCTTAAGCGGATACAGGATTATTATCAGTGCACTGAGTACGAAGAATATGCCTGCAGCTCCGCAGATCATAGTCTGTATAGCGTTGAGTACCGGTTCAGGATTGTTGACTCCGAGAGTCTCATCATATCCAACCTTTTCGAGAACTGCGCCGATGCTTGCAGCAGCTATCGCATATCCGCCCTTCTGGCAGAACAGGAAGAATGACATCATTGTGCCTTCTCTTCTCTTTCCGGACTGGAATTCATCCACTTCTATCGCATCATACATGAGAGGAATATTCATTGACCAGTAAGCCGACGAACCTATTACATAGAATACGCAGAACAGGCATGCGATTCCCATCGAGTTGACATTGACAAAATTAAATACGATCATTGCAATTCCGGAGAACATTACCAGTACAATGTAAACCTTCGCCTTGTCATACTTGTCTATGACCTTCATCAGTATGGATATTACGATTATTCCGCCGAACGAAATGATTGATGTGCAGATTGTCATTCTCATTTCTGTGAGTCCCACAACATAGAGAAGGAAATATACCATCGTTGTCAGGAACAGGCAGTATCCTATTCTGAACATCAGCGACGAAAGTGTCGTCAGCAGATAAGGCTTGATGCTGAGAACTTCCTTTGCATCCTTGAAGAAGCTTGTCTTTTCAGCCTTTTCTTCATCCTCAAAATCGATTTCGATTCCTTTTGTCGCAAGGAATACCACAATGAGAGTACCCACGCACAGGCATCCTTCGAGCCATGCAGTGTAGTGCCATGCCTGATAATCCGTGCAGCCGCCTGACTTGAAGATGGAAACGAACATAGTCGGAGCTACGGTTGAGAAGAAAACTCCTATGTACTGAATAATCTGTGCAAGCATTCTGATTTTTGTTCTCTCTTCATTGTCGCCTGTCATCGATGCTCCCATTGAATAATAAGGGATGCTGAAGCAGCTGTACGAGAGCCAGAAAAGAAGTGTCATGCACAGGAAGTATATGTTCAGTGCTCCTGTTGACAGCGAGTCAATTTTTGTAAAGAGCAGCAGATACGAAACGAATAACGGAACGATTGCTATCAGCAGCCATGTCCTTTTCTTTCCGAATCTTGTTCTTGTTCTGTCTGACAGGTTTCCTACTATCGGATCGGAAAACATGTTCCATACTACGCCGATTGTCAGTATTGCGCCTGCCCATGCCGGACTTACGCCGGTAAAGTTTGTCAGGAAGAACAGCAGGAACGCTGCAACGAAATCGTATGCGAGTGTGTCTGTTGCTCCGCCTATCGAATAACCTATCTTTTTCGCAAAAGAAACCTTCTTAGGCGCCTGGTTCAAATTATTAGCTTCCATAATTTTTACCTCCTACTATATTTTTTCTGATAAGAAATGAAAAATTCCCGCGGTATACTATTATGCAAAGCCGCACATCATACATATATGCCGCCTGAGGCTTCAGCAATATACCGCACAAAACAACTTAATCACAGTATATACAAATGATTGCTCCGGAAAAATACTTTAGTTGCTTATCATTTTGTCTTTTTAAAATTTTCTAAATTTTCTTGACCATTTTATCTGCTGCATTTACAATTAGGGTGCAATTGTTTTGCAGTTTCGTATTTAAAAGTGAAGATGTGTTGCATAATGTTTTTTCTGAAGGAGGGATACAATGCGAAAGAAAATCATTTCTCTTGTCTGCGCAGGTTTCATGACAATGGGTCTTTCAGCCTGCGGCAGCTCATCGGATTACGGCGAAAGCTTCGATGCTTTTGACTCGGCAATCGATCTCGATTATACCAAAGAGCTGATCAAGACTATCAGCAGCTTCGGAGACGATCCGGCCACAGGCTACCGTTCGGCCGGATCACCTGCAGAAACTGAAACTGCCGAATACCTGAAAAGCGAAATGGAAAAAATCGGTCTTAAAAATGTGACGATGGAGGAAACCACGCTGGATACATGGACATTCAAGGGTGCCAATATCACATTCACAAATGCTGCCGGCAAAGAGAAGACTATCGACCTCGGAAGCTATCAGACCACTCTGCAGGCAGATAATGAAACCTGTGAACTCGTCTATGTCGGCGAGGGGACGGCTGCCGACTATGAGGGCATTGATGTCACCGGTAAGCTGGTTCTTCTCGATATCGACCAGAATGAAAACTGGTGGATAAACTATCCTGCCTATCAGGCAAAGGTAAAGGGCGCCAAAGCTGTTATCGCAATGTCCATATACCCTGAAGAAGGCGAGGACCGCATCGGGGTTCAGGATATATGCGGACCGGCTGATGCGCCTGCACTGGGTATCAGTGAAAAGGACAGCAAGGCACTGCAGAAGGCTATTAATGAATCCGGCGGGGATTCAATCACAGTGACTCTCAATGCCGACTCTACTGTAACAAAGGACGGCACATCACATAATGTCTGGGGCGAAATTCCGGGCAAAACAGATGAGACTATATTCCTCTTTTCCCATATGGACGGATATTTCCACGCTGCCTATGATGACGCGCAGGGTGCGGCAGTTTCCATGACTATCGCAAAGGCTATCATTGACAGCGGATATACCCCTGATAAAACCATCCGTGTATGCATGCACGGATCTGAGGAATGGGGAGTTTCCGGCAGCGAATACGACTGGTCAACCGGCGCATATGAAGAGATTATGACTAACCATCCTGAATGGGCTGAGGGCGCTTTTGCAATAGTCAACAACGACGGCGGCTACGCTGTTGAAGGCGAAACGAAGGCCGGTGCCCTGAGTGATGCAGAGCTTATGGATTTTGTCAAGGAAAGCGTCGGAGAAATCGGTGATGATACAGTATATGAATGGTCGTATGGCAAGACAAATGTCTACACTGAAGAATTCCAGTGGGCACGCATGGGAATTCCGGCTGTTGTTGCGGATTACACCGCAGGGATGAAATACGAGAATATGGGATATCATTCGACATATGACAGCTGGGACGCACAGCCTCTCGATGAGGAAGGCCTCAATGATGAAATCAGGGTTTTCGGCAAGATCACACTCGATCTCGATGCTCTCGATGTAAGGCCTATGAACTTCACAGCAAGACTGCAGGATTTTGAAGACACCCTTTCCGATACAGATGAATTCACTGCTCTGCTTGAAGAAGGCTATGACGCCGCCGCTGCACTCGAGAAAAAAATGACATCAGTCGAGGAGTCCGGCGAAAAAGCTGATGCCGTTGAACTGAACAAACAGACTCAGGAAATCTACAAGACACTGCAGGACAGCCTGCTCGGACTCGATTTCTCAGTGTCAGCTATTGTGAGACATGAGCTTTATCAGAACAACATAGAACTCCTCGACAGCGCAGTCGCATCCCTTGAGGACGGCAATATCGAGGAAGCTTACAACGATTATATTTCCGGAGTTGACTGGGCATGGTACTACATGTACTTTGACGATGAAACATGCAAGTACATGGAAAACCAGCTCTTTGCAAATCGCGCCGGCACATGGGGCGACGGCCTTATCAGTTATCCGCACTGCGATATCGGCAATGTAGTCAGAAGTCTCGGTGTCAAAACAGCTGACGGCACGACTGATGTTTCCGCCGAAATCGAGGAACTCAAGGCTCTGCGTGATACACAGCAGCAGTACCTCGATGAAACATACGCTTCCGAAAAAGCCGGCCTTGAGAAGGCAATCCAGCTTATGAAGGAATACTCAAAATAATAACTATTAACAGCAGCAATGCAGAATCTGCGGCCGCTTACGGCTTCATTTCACCTGCGGCGGCTGTTCACTGTCACATCTCACTATTACAGAATGCGGGGATATGGTTCCGGCCATACCCCGTATTTTTTCTGTGGTCTTTTCTGTTTTTCTGATTCTCTTTTTTATTGCCCTGACATCTGTATCCGGCACCGCTTTTGTGTTAAAATTACTCTTGGTGCATTCGGCATTTTCATACATGAATATACTCAGCGGTCTGAATCTTATCATAAAGATAATGTGCGGTCCTCCGGTATTTTATGCAGGATTCTGCCTTGCACTGCATTATCACTGTTTTATGTATATAAACAAAGACAGCACATATACTCAAACCACCATGGAAAGGAATTCAGATATGACACAGAACAACACAATCAGCAGAATGTATTTTGCGGTTATTATTGAAGAAAATGAAGAGGGCTTTCACAGAGAATCGCTCTGGTACGGCGGTTCGCCTGAAAATCTGGGACTGACGATTATCGATGTTATGAAAGACTGGTACGAGCCGTACAAGGACAGACTCGATGAATCAATAGTCAAATACCACACTATGCTCGAAAACAAGGATGAGCTTACATTTGATATGATATCCGGTGAGGGCTTCAATGCTGACGGCATGAAAATCTACGTCGACATCAGCAACGACCTCAGCGTTATGTTTGCATTTATCCTCAGTGAAATCTGTAATATATATGCAAAGGAAGGCGAAACTCCTGCTTCATTTGAAGGTCTTTCACAATTCAAAAAGCACTTTGTGGATAACTATAACATTGATGAAGGTTTTCAGGATGTTCTCGATACCGTAAACGAGGTCACTGTCTCCAAGGCTCTCGTTCTGATTGACATGAAATACAACTATACCGGCAGACATTTCAGATGCAGCTAAAAGACCGGGCATCAAATAACCACGCATAAAGGGGACGGGAGTTTTTACATGAAAAAAGCAACATTCACGGAGAAAATCGGGTACGGAATCGCATCGCTGGGTGACTCGATTTCCTACAACTTCATCGGGACATTTTTCCTGTTTTTT
The DNA here is from genome assembly GCA_963614095.1 of Bacteroidaceae bacterium. Classification (GTDB taxonomy): domain Bacteria; phylum Bacillota; class Clostridia; order Peptostreptococcales; family Anaerovoracaceae; genus Lentihominibacter. Next base: position 623 of record CAVECM010000054.1, on the reverse strand, counting down.
CTGACCACTGTGACCGGCATAACACCTGCTGTCGCAGGTCTGATTATAGCAGTCGGCTCTGTATGGAACGCGCTGTTCAATCCGATTATGGGCTATTTTGCCGATAATGTCTCTACACGGTACGGCAGGCGCAGACCTGTGATTTTCGTATCCAGTATTTTTCTCGGAATAATGATTTTCGTGATGTTTACGAATATAGATTTCTCGGATGCATTCAAGCCTGTATATTATGGTCTGATGACAGTGCTGTTCTGGAGCAGCTTTACAGGTTTTTTTGTTCCGTATAATGCGCTCGGCACCGACTACGCTTCAACATATGACGAAAGAACCTCGATACGCTCATTTGCGTTTTTTTTCAATATGATAGGCAACATGTTCAGCATGATGCTGCCGACGCTTATAGTTGAATTTCTCGGGCAGTACGGCATAAGCACATCACAGGCATGGTCGGCAACCGGCGCCCTGCTCGGACTGGTCACCACGATTACAATTATCATCACTGTCATCGTTTCAAAAGACAGAGACCTTCCGTGCCCGGCGCCCACACACGCGGCATCCCGTGCGGCATCAGAATCCGGTGCTGCCGAATCTGACGACTCAAAGTCCACAGATAAAGCTGATGC